>JAFAHL010000095.1 GCA_019237215.1 Hyphomicrobiales bacterium
ACGCGCAGCATGTCGCGTACGGCCGAACGCGCCTCGACGAGGCCGAAGGCAATTTCACGCTTCGCGAGTTCAGCGTGCAGCGTCAGGAACATCCGCGCGCCGGCCATATCGATATTTGGGGACGTGGAGAGATCGCAGATTACCATCCTGATCGGCTCGTGCGGGGCGTCGAGGTGCGCGAGCACGGTGTCGAAGACGTGCTCAGCGTTGAAATAGACAATGCTCGACTCGACGCGGAAGGCGAGCACTCCGGGTATTGGCTCGTTGTCGGCGTGCCGCTTGAGATCCGAGTAGCGGCGCGCCCCTGGGATGCGGCCGAGGAAAGCAACGTGCGGCGACGACACGCGCCGGATCAGTAGCACGAGTGAAATGATTGCGCCGATGAGCACGCCCTTGAGCAGCCCTGCCCACAGGACACCGAACAGTGCAACCATTGCAACGAGGAACTCGTTGCGATGCACCTGCCAAAGATGGCGCAGTTCCCTGACCTTCAGCAGACCGGCGACGGCCATCAGCACGATCGCGGCGAGCACGGGCTGCGGTAGATTGCGCAGCAGATCACTAAAAAAGAGGGCGACGAGCACGATGAAAATGGCGCAAACTAATCCGGAGAGGGGTGTGCGCGCGCCGGAGCTTTCATTGACGAGCGATTGCGACATGCCACCGCTGACCGGAAAACCAGAGCCGAGACCTGAGGCAAGGTTCGCCCCTGCCAGAGCGAGGAATTCCTGGTTGCTGTCGAGGCGATAGCCGTGTTTCTCAGCAAACATCCGGCCGATCGCCGCGGTCTCAACGGCGCCGAGGAGGAAGCATGCGAGCGCAAGCGGCAGAAGGTCGACGAGATCCTCCCAATGCACCGCGGGCAGCGACGGCACCGGGAGACCGCGCGGCACTTCGCCAAGCAGTTTCACACCCTGCGCGCCAAAATCCACTAACGAGGCCGCGGCGATGCCGCCGATCACCACGAACAGAGCGACGGGCTTGTTCGCCAGCAGTTTCTTGCCGAGGATCAGCACTCCGAGTGCGGCGCAACCGAGCGTGAGCGAGGTTGTGTTCGTCTCGCCGACATGACGGAAGAACACATCCATGCGTTCCCAAAAATTTCCGTGTCCGGCTTTCACGCCAAACAGCTTTGGCAATTGCGTGCTCGCGAGCTGTAGTGCCACGCCGGCCTTGAACCCGATGAGAACCGTTTCCGAGACGAAGTTCACCACCGAACCTGCACGCGCCAGCCACGCCAGGAATGCGATCGTTGCCGTCAGCAGCGCTGTGCAAGCGGCCATCGTACCAAAGCGTGCCGGATCGCCGCCGGCCATACTTCCGAGCGACGAGCCGATGAGTAGCGAGATTGCCGAAGTAACGCTGATACATGTGTGCCGCGAGCTGCACAAAAGCCAGAATACCAGCCCACCAAACAGACACGCGTAAAGTCCCGCCTGCGGAGGCAAGCCCGCAAGCGACGCATCGCCGAGCGCCGCCGGCAGCACATACGCCGCGAGCGTGACGCCCGCAACGAGATCAGAGCGAAACCACTGAGGGTCGTAACTCCGCAGCCAGCACGCCGCGGGGATTATCCCGCGCCACTGCCCGGCCCGCGAAGGCACTTCGTCACTGGCGGTTGGTGAGTTCACTTGCTAGCGAGGCCACGCCTCAGACCGGCGAGATCTAGAGATAGCATGGTTGGAAATGGGAGCGGTGCCGGTTGGGTGAAGTGGCCTCGCTATAGAATCCTTGAAAAGCAAGCCCCATCTGACGGCTGATGCACGGACTCGGAAAAACTTGACTCATTTGCGGTCGATTTTGCCTTTTCAAGGATTCTAGTGTAATCGAGATCAGGAGCTAGCAGTCCCGATAATCGTCGGTGAGTGTTCGCATCAGATTTTCGTGCATGCAAGTGGCAGTCTGCAGCGCGCGGGTCGGGCTTGTGTGTGCCATACGAACTCGCCGTCGCCCACAAACCTTGGAAGCAGCCCAACAGCTTGTTTCAGTCTGCTCAAATCCAATTCCCCCGGAGCCGCTTCCTGAGCGGCTCTTATAGCGCGAAAATCTCACGAGTGCTTTGGCTCGAGATTTTCGGGCTAAAGGGACGATGAACCCTCTCGACTTATTTTCTTTAACCCGAACCAAACGAGCACCGCACAAAGCAGGCAAACAAGCGCGGAGCAGCTGAAAACCCCTCCGGCGCCCGCCGAGAACGCGTACCGGTAGGCATCGGCAAGTTGGATGCGCACTGTCTCAGGGATGGCTTGGCCGCCGCTCTCGGCCCCCTTCTGAATGGATCGGCGCAAGGCTTCCGTCGCGGCGGCAATCTCCTGGCGCGATAACCCGCTCGGTTCCAGGCGTTGGTAATACGCCACGCGTGCGACGGCCATGAGGAGGCTGCTTAACACCGCCGTTCCAAGGGCGCCGCCGATTTGCATTGCCGCTCCGTTGACCGCCGCGGCGCTGCCAGTCCGCTCCTTCGGCACGGCACTGAGGATGACGTCGGCTACGGGCGTTATCACAGCGATGTCGCCGGCACCCAACAGGACCAGCGCCAGCAGCATTTGCCAGTAAGGCGTTTCCGGGCCCAGCAAAATCAGCAAGCTGCTACCGGCAGCCATAAGCGCCAGCCCCGCCGCAATAACCTTTCTCGGTCCGATTTTGGCGGTCAGCTCCCCCGCCACGGGCGCGAACGCCGCGGCAGCAACCATCAGCGGCATGAGTCGCACAATCGCTGAGATCGGGCTCACCTTTTGCACGGTTTGCAGGAAATAGAGCAGCGGCAAAAGGGCTCCGCCGATGACCAGTGCGGCTGATAATCCGGCCGTGACGGCCACAGAGACGATGCGATTGCGAAAGAGCGTGACATCCAATAGTGGATCCCTGGCCCGCCGTTCCCACCAGACGAAGGCGAGCAGGGCTCCGATGCCAACCGCTAGCGATTGCAACACCCGCCAATGCAGCAAGCCGACGTAGTTGATCTGAATGATTCCGAACACCAGCCCGAGCAGACCGGTGGCACAAGTGAGCGCGCCGATGGCATCCAGTCGCCGGCCTTCGGTTTTTGCGCCATCTCCCGAGGCAAACAGGAACACCCCAAAGCCACCCAGGGCGGCCACCGCGGCAGGCATCAGAAAACCGGTACGCCAACCCTGCGCCTGCACCACCAGACCCGCGCCGAGCGGCCCGAGCGCCGCGCCGAGGCCGGACAACCCGAGAAAGAGCCCGATGGCTCGCGCTTGTTCTGCCTGGCTGAATGCGCCGGCGATTAGCGTGAGTGCCATCGGCCCGATGGCGGCGCTGGCCAATCCGTCAAAGGCGCGCGCTACCAGGAGCATTCCACCCGTCTGCGCGGCCGCTGCCAGTAAGGATGCGCCTACCATGCCGAGGGCGCCGAGCACGAGCACGCGACGCCGGCCGTAGACGTCACCCGCAACGCCGCCGGCGAGCATAAAGGCGCCGAGCATCAGCTTGCCAAGGGTCACGGCCATTTGCATGACGGCGGAAGATGCATCCAGGTCGCGGCGCATCGGACCCAACGAAAGG
>JAFAHL010000292.1 GCA_019237215.1 Hyphomicrobiales bacterium
CCGCGCTCACATCGCTCGCCGCGAACCGCTCGTGGTGCAGCAGGTCATGATAGAGCGTCGGCACGAGGTAGAGGTTGGTGATGCGCTCAGCCGCGATCAATTCGAGCGCGCGCGCAACATCGAAACGTGGCAGGCAGACGAAGGCGCCGCCGATCAACGACATGGCCAGCAGCGAGCGCACGCCCATCGTGTGGTAGAGCGGCATGGCGCCGAGCGTGCGTTCGTGCGCCGCGTAGAGGTTCTGCGCGACGTGGGCAAGCGCGGCGGCGCGCTCCGCGCGTTGGCGGCGCGGCACGCCCTTGGGGCGTGCGGTCGTGCCGGAGGTGTAAAGCATCACCGACCAAGCCTCGGCGTCAACCCGCGGCCGAACCGCGGGCGCACTGCCGCGGATCAGAGAATCGAACGCCAAATCCTGCGCGCGCGCCTCGCCAACTGCGATGCACGGCCGTGCGCGCGCTCGGTTGGACGAGCGCGCGGCCGCGGCGGAGACCTCCTCGTAGATGATCGCCTTCGCGTCGGCGTCGTCGAGGCAGAAATCAAGCTCCTCGGCGGTGAAGCGCCAATTGAGCGGCGTGACGACGATGCCGGCGAATTGGCACGCCCAGTGGATCGTCGCCGCCTGCCAGCGGTTCTGCAGCACGGTGACGAGATGGTCGCCAGCTTCAAGTCCGAGCGCGTCGAAGCCGGCAACCAGCGCCGAAATTCTTTCGTACCAAGCGCTGTAGGTCAGGCGGACATCGCCGTCGACGATCGCGAGCGCGTCTGGATCGCGCGCGACGCTGGCGAGGAAGCTCGAGCCGAGGTCAAGCACCGCGGCCGCCTCCCTGCTCGCTCGATCGGCCGGCCCCGTCAGGCGCCGCGTCCGTCACGGCAGCGCTTCCGCAGCGAACGACAGCCGCCGGCATGAGTTGGCCCCGCCGCTCGGCAATGGTACATCTGCGCACAGGCGTTGGCATCGAGATGAGTATGACCCAAATTCGCACGCCGCTCCAACCGGCCGACGACCTCGAGCCGGCGCGCACCCACGGCGACAACAGGCCGCTGCCGGTCCGTTCGCTGCGGGACTGGCTCGATCATCTCGCGGCGCGCGATCGGCTGGTGGTGGTCAAGCCGGGCATTGGCCTGCGCTTCGACCTCGCGGCCATCGCCAAGCGTCTGGACGGGTTGCGCGCCACGCTGTTTCCGCGTCCCGGCGGACATTCGATTCCGATCGTCTCCGGGCTGATTTCCGACCGCGGCTGGATGGCCGAGGCCATGGGGGTCGAGCCGGCGGAGGTTCTTGCCCGCTTTCAAGAGGCCGCGAGTGATCCGATTCCATGGCGAGAGACGGCCTCGGCGCCGGCGCACGAGGTCGTCCATCGGCACGTGGACCTCGAGCGGCTGCTTCCGCTCCCCACTCACAACGAGCACGACGGGGGCGCTTACGTCACGGCCGGGTTGATGATCACCCGCAACCCGCGCACGGGAAAGCAGAACGTTTCCATCCACCGCTGCCAATTGCATGGCCCCAACCGTCTCGGCGTGCTGCTTCTGCCGCGCCATGCCCACATGTTCTTCGAGATGGCGGAGCAGGCGGGACGGCCGCTCGAAGCGGCCATCGTCGTGGGGATCGACCCGCTCACCCTGCTCGCGTCTCAAGCCATCGCTCCGATCGACGTCGACGAGTTGGAGATTGCCGGTGCGCTGCATCGGCGCCCGCTGTCCGTGGTCAAATGCCTGACCAGCGACCTGCGGGTGCCGGCGGAGGCCGAGATCGTGATCGAGGGCCGCTTGCTGCCCGGCGTGCGCGAGCCCGAAGGACCGTTCGGCGAATTCCCGCAATATTACGGCGAGCGCGCCGAGCGGCACGTGATGGAGATCGACGCGGTCACGCACCGCAAGGACGCGATCTTCCACACCATCGTCGGCGGCGGTCTGGAGCACCTGTTGCTGGGCGCGATCCCGCGCGAAGCGACGCTGCTGGCGCACCTGCAGCGGTCCTTTCCCAATGTTCGCGACGTGCATCTCTCCCGCGGCGGCGCATGCCGCTATCACCTCCACGTCCAGATTCGCAAGCGCCAGGAGGGCGAGGCCAAGAACATCATGCTCGGCGCCTTTGCCGGGCACTACGACGTCAAGCACGTGATCGTCGTGGACGAGGATGTCGACATTCACAATCCCGCCGAGGTCGAATGGGCGGTGGCGACCCGCTTCCAGGCCGATCGCGATCTCGTGGTCGTGCCGGAGAGCCAGGGTTCGAAGCTCGATCCCTCGACCCGCGATGGGGTCGGCGCCAAGATGGGACTCGACGCGACCAAGCCGCTCGCCGCCGCCGAAATGACGTTCAAGCGCATTCGCGTTCCGGGTGAAGAGACCGTCGACGTCCCGGCGCTGCTCGCCAGCACCGGCCGCATGGATTGGCGCGAGGCGGTGAAGCGCTGACTACGCCAGCTCGCTTAACGGAAAGCGCGCCACATCGCGCAGCAGGGCGATGAACCCGTCGGCCTGATGCTCTGCGGTTAGACGGCCTTTCTCGGCGGTGGCCGCGGACGCGTCGCCCACGGCTCCGTCGGGATTGATGTCCTGCGCAATCCATCCGAAGCCGTGCTGGTCCGCCGGGCGCAGATGCTTGTAGCCCTTCTCCATCTCGGCGGCCTTCGACGGGAACAGCTTCGCCTTGGTCATGTCGACGAGGTCGGGCCGGAAATGAAGCATCAACGAGGTCTCGATGTCGCCGGCGTGAATGCCATGGTTCACGTCGAAGGCGGAATAGAGACCTGAAGGCAGACCGAAGCGGTGCCACTGTATCGCAACGACCAGCATGCCGAGCCGTACGCGCAAATCGCGCGTTACGATGCCGACCACATCGGTATTGCCGCCGTGCGAATTGGCAATCACCATCTTGCGCAAGCCGGCGCGATGCACGCCTTCGCCGATCTCGAACCAGCTGCGAATGAGATTGTCGGCCGAATGGGTGATGGTGCCGCCGGAGCGCAGATGCTCATCGGACTTTCCGATCGTCTGGGTGGGAAGGAACAGCACGCGCAGATCGTCGGGCAGACGCGCCAGCACGGTCTTGATCAGGCCCTCGGCGATCGCGGTATCGGTCATGACCGCAAGATGCGGGCCATGCTGCTCGGTCGAGGCCACCGGCAGGATCGCAACCGTGGCGTCGGGGTCGAGCCCGGCAAATTCGCTCGACTTGAGCTCCGCCCAGAAGCGCTTGGTCATCATGAGTCCTTCAGTACCGGCCTGCGTGGCGACCGATGCCTTGGGGCCGCGCGGATGGTATAGCAAAAATCCTGGTCGTCATTGTACAGCGCATTGCGGCCAGATCGAATCAGCGCATGCGCAAGAGTCGGTCCTCTCCACGCGCGGGCTGGCTTCAAGCGGAAAGAAACATGCTCTAGCATGCTCCGGTTGCCGCCCCACGGCGGGACGAGGCGAGGATGAGCGCGGTGCGCTTCCTGTTGAACGGAACGCCATGCAGCGAGGATGGCGCGCCGCCGAGCATGACGGTGCTCGACTGGCTTCGCACCCGCGCGCATCTCACCGGAACCAAAGAAGGCTGCGCGGAGGGCGATTGCGGCGCCTGCACCATCGTCCTCGGTCGACGCATCGACGGATCGCTGCAGCTGCGTGCGGTGAATTCCTGCTTGATGATGCTGCCGCAAATCGACAATTGCGCGGTTCTCACGGTCGAGGGTTTGGCGGGCCCGGACGGGGCGCTCCATCCGGTGCAACAGGCGCTCGTCGATGCCGACGCTACCCAGTGCGGGTTCTGTACGCCGGGCTTCGTGATGGCGATGTTCGCCTTCCACCACGGCGGCGAGCCGGCCGACACCGCGATCGTGCATGAAGCGCTCGCTGGCAACCTCTGCCGCTGCACCGGTTACCGGCCGATCGCGGCGGCTTGCCGGCGCGTTGCGCACGGACCGGCCGATCGCTTCGTTGCCGAATTGCCCGCGCTCGCTGATGCGTTGTCGGCGCTGCCGGTAGGCGTGGACTACCATTACGGTGAACAGACGTTTCTCGCGCCGCGATCGCTCGCTGCCCTCTTTGCCGCGATGGTGCAGGTTCCGGACGCGATCCTGCTCGCGGGCGGCACTGATCTCGGGCTGCGCATCAGCAAGGATCGCGAGGCGCTGCCGCTCGTGATCTCGCTCGAGGCCGTTGACGAGTTGCGGCGGATCACGCCGGCGGCCGACGCGATCGAGATCGGCGGCGCGGTCACGTACACCGATGCTTTGCCCTATCTCGATCGGCACTTTCCATCCTTCGGCGCCCTCGTCCGCCGCATCGGTTCGCGGCAAATTCGCAATCTCGGAACGATTGCCGGCAATCTGGCGACTGCTTCCCCAATTGGGGATACCATTCCCTGCCTGATCGCGCTCGACGCCACGGTCACGCTCGCCTCGCGCACGGGGCAGCGCGTGCTGCCGGTGGAATCATTCGTCACCGGCTATCGCAACAGCGCGCTCGCGGCGGGTGAGGTCATCGCCGCGATCCGCATTCCCTTGCTCGCCGCGGGCCAGGACTTTGCGGCCTATAAAGTCTGTAAGCGCTTTGACCAGGATATCTCGACCGTGGTCGCTGCCTTCCGGCTCGAGCGGCGCGGCGGGAAGGTCGCAGAGCTGCGGGCTGCCTTTGGGGGCTTGGCGGCGCGCGCGATGCGGGCACGCAACCTCGAAGGCGCGGTGAAGGGCCGGCCATGGGCGCCGGCCTGGCTCGCCGACATCGATGCCTTGCTGGCGCGCGACTTCACGCCGATCGCGGACCACCGCGGCGGAGCGGCTTATCGCTTGCGCGCGGCGGCGGGCCTGTTGCGCCGCTTCCAGCTCGAAACGTCTTTGGCGGAGCCCATGCGGGTGGAGGCGCTATGAGCGACGCCACGGCACGAATTCGCGGCGCAGTCCACGCTGCGGTGGGCCACGACAGCGCCGTCGCCCATGTCACCGGCGCGGCGCGCTACCTCGATGATGTTCCGATCGTATCGGGAACGCTGGAAGCGGCCCTGGTGCTGAGTCCGCATGCGCATGCCCGTATCCGCCGCATCGATCTCTCCGCCGCGCTCGCCGCCCCGGGCGTGCTCGCCGCGATCACCGCCGCCGACATTCCGGGCAAGAACGACATCGCGCCGATCCGCAGCGATGAGCCGGCATTGGCCGCGGACGTGGTCGAATACGACGGGCAGCCGGTAGCGGCGATCGCGGCGACGACGCTCGATCGCGCGCGCGCGGCGGCAAAGCTCGCCGCGATCGACTACGAGCCGCTCGCCCCGGTGCTGACGATTGAAGAAGCGATGGCGCGCGAGAGTTACGTTTCGCCGCCGCAAATCATGGTTCGCGGGGAGGTCGAGGAAGCGCTCGCGCGCGCGCCGCAGCGCCTTGCCGGCGAATTGCGCTGCGGCGGTCAGGATCATTTCTATCTCGAAGGGCAGGTCGCGCTCGCGACCCCGGGCGAGGCTTGCGACATGCATGTGTGGAGCTCGACCCAGAACCCGACCGAAGTTCAGCGCGGCGTCGCACATCTTCTCGGCCTGCCCTTGAACGCTGTCACGGTCGAGGTGCGGCGGATGGGGGGCGCGTTCGGCGGCAAGGAGAGTCAGGCGACCATCATCGCCGGCATCGCCGCCGTGCTCGCCTGGCAGGCACGGCGGCCGGTGAAATTGCGCCTGCCGCGCGACGACGACATGCGCGCCACCGGCAAGCGCCATCCGTTCTTGATTCGTTACGACGTCGGCTTCGACGCCGATGGCCATATCGTCGCGCTCGACCTCACGCTCGCTGCCAACGGCGGCAACGTGGCCGACCATACGCCGGCCGTGCTGACGCGCGCGCTGTGCCACGCCGACAATTGCTACTTTCTTCCCAACGTCCGCTTCCGCGGCCTGCCGTGCAAGACCAACACCGTGTCGAATACCGCGTTCCGGGGCTATGGCGGGCCGCAGGGCATGCTTGCGATCGAGACGGTCATCGAGGCTATCGCGCGCCGATTAGGCCTCCCCGTTCATACCGTACGGCGGCGAAACTTCTACGGCATCGGTCGCAACGACGTCACTCCTTACGGCATGACGGTCGAGGACAACATCATCGAACGTGTCGCCGACGAGCTCGACCGCACCGCCGACCTCGCCGCCTGGCGGCGCGACATCGTGAATTTCAATGCGCTCAGCCCGGT
Source organism: Hyphomicrobiales bacterium (assembly GCA_019237215.1). GTDB lineage: Bacteria > Pseudomonadota > Alphaproteobacteria > Rhizobiales > Xanthobacteraceae > VAZQ01. Next base: position 6,160 of record JAFAHL010000292.1, read on the forward strand.
GGTGAAAAAAGGCCTTGCCACCATGCCGGTCAAATTCGGCATCTCGTTCAACCGCCCGGCGCTCAACCAGGCGGGCGCGCTCGTTCACGTTTATACCGACGGCAGCGTGGTCCTCAACCACGGCGGCACCGAGATGGGGCAGGGGCTGTTCATCAAGGTGGCGCAGGTGGTCGCCGAGGTGTTTGCGATCGACCTCGATCACATCCGGGTGTCGGCGACCAGCACGGCAAAGGTGCCGAACACGTCGCCCACGGCCGCATCCTCGGGCTCCGATCTCAACGGCATGGCCGCGCTTCATGCCTGTCAGCAGATCAAGGCGCGCATGACCGAGGTGGCCGCGGATCACTTCGCGGTGCCGACAGGCGAGATCGTGTTCGATTCGAACCGCATCTATGCCGGAAACCGCAGTCTGTCCTTCGCCGAGATTGCGGCGCTGTCGTGGGAAAAACGAGTATCGTTGTCGGCGGCGGGCTTCTACCGCACGCCCGAGATTCACTGGGATTTCGCCACCAATACGGGGCGGCCGTTCTACTACTTCGTCTATGGCGCGGCCGCCGCCGAGGTCGCGATCGATACGCTGACGGGCGAATCGCGCGTGCTGCGCGCCGAGCTCATCCAGGATTGCGGCCGCTCGCTCAATCCGGCGATCGACCTTGGCCAGATCGAAGGCGCATTCGTCCAGGGCATGGGCTGGCTCACCAGCGAAGAGCTGTGGTGGGACGCCGAAGGCCGCCTGCGGACCCGCGGCCCATCGACCTACAAAATTCCCGGCAGCCGCGACGTGCCGCCGATTTTCAATACGCGGCTGCTCGCGGATGCGCCGAACCGTGCCGCGACGATCTTCCGCTCCAAGGCGATCGGCGAGCCGCCGCTGATGCTGGCGATCTCCGTGTGGCTCGCCATCAAGGACGCCATCGCGAGCCTCGCCGACCATCGGCTGGCGCCTCGTCTCGACGCGCCGGCCACCCCGGAACGAGTGCTGGTCGCGATCGAGGACATGCGGGCGCGCACGAAGCGCTAGCAGGTAAAAACCAACGCGTTCTGTTGCTGCCGGCGGATTCCCTCCATCCGCCACATTCGGCCTTATACACGCTGCTGTGTCGGCGATCGCCGTCAGCCAGCGTTGTTCTACCATGCAGCCGATCATTTCGGTCTCAAACGTTTCGAAGACTTACGCCTCCGGCTTGCGGGCTCTGGAGCGCGTCAACCTCGATATTCGCCGTGGCGAGATTTTTGCGCTGCTGGGCCCGAACGGCGCCGGCAAGACGACGCTGATCAGCATCATTTGCGGAATCGTGACCTTGACCGAAGGCACGGTCTCGGTCGCTGGTTACGACATCGGCAGAGATTACCGCATGACCCGATCGATGATCGGTCTCGTCCCGCAGGAGCTGACGACCGACGCGTTCGAAACGGTCTTGGCAACGGTGTCCTTCAGCCGCGGACTCTTCGGCAAACCGCGCAATCCCGACTACGTCGCAAAGGTGCTCAAGGAGCTGTCCCTGTGGGACCGCAAAGACAGTAAGATCATGACGCTGTCCGGCGGAATGAAACGCCGGGTGCTGATCGCCAAAGCGCTCTCGCACGAGCCGCAGATCCTCTTCCTCGACGAACCGACGGCCGGCGTCGACGTCGAACTGCGCAAGGATATGTGGGACATCGTGCGTGCCCTGCGCGCCGAGGGCGTGACCATCATCCTGACCACGCACTATATCGAAGAGGCCGAAGAAATGGCCGATCGCATCGGCGTGATGCATGGGGGGAAAATCATTCTGGTCGAGGACAAGGTCGAGCTGATGCGCAAGCTCGGCAAGAAGCAATTGACGCTGCATCTGCAAAAGCGGCTCGATGCTTTGCCGGACACGCTCGCCGCGCATCGGCTCACGCTCGCGGCCGACGGCAACGAAATCATCTACACCTACGACACCCAAGGCGAGCGCACCGGCATCACCGCCTTGCTCAAGGATCTCAATCTCGCCGGCATCCGGTTCCGCGACCTGCACACGACGCAAAGCTCGTTGGAAGACATCTTCGTCGGCTTGGTGAGGCAACGGCAATGAATCTCAGGGGCGTGCGCGCAATCTACGTCTTCGAGATGGCGCGCACCGGACGCACGCTGCTGCAGAGCATCGTGTCGCCGGTGGTTTCCACCTCGCTCTATTTCGTGGTCTTCGGCGCGGCGATCGGCTCGCGCATCACCGAGATCGAGGGCGTCGCTTACGGCGCTTTCATCGTGCCGGGACTGATCATGCTGATGCTGCTGACCCAGAGCGTCATGAACGCGTCCTTCGGCATCTACTTTCCCAGGTTCACGGGAACGATCTACGAAATCCTATCGGCGCCGATTTCCTATCTCGAGATCGTCATCGGATATGTGGGGGCCGCCGCCACCAAATCCATCATCCTCGGGCTGGTCGTGCTGGCGACGTCGGGGCTGCTGATCCCGCTGCGGATCGCCCACCCGGTGTGGATGATTGCATTCCTCGTGCTGACCGCCGTGAGCTTCAGCCTGTTGGGCTTCATCCTCGGGCTGTGGGCCGACGGATTCGAAAAGCTGCAAGTCGTGCCGCTCTTGATCATCACGCCGCTGACCTTTCTTGGCGGCACGTTTTATTCCATCAACGTGTTGCCTCCGGTTTGGCAGACGGTCGCCTTGTGCAATCCAGTGGTCTATCTCATCAGCGGCTTCCGCTGGAGCTTCTTTGAGACCGCCGACGTGAGCGTAGCCTTGAGCTTGGCGATGACGGTCCTCTTCCTCGCCGTCTGCCTGGCGATCGTGTGGTTGACCTTCAAGACCGGCTATCGACTGAAGAAGTAGTCGCGGCGGCTCGAGCGAACCGCGCGGCGCTCAGGCGGCCGCGCTCATGGACGAGCGGAAGGCCCAACCCGTGAAATAGGCCTCGACATAGGCGAACACGGCGTACATCACGATGCCCTCGACCGCGAGGCCGAGCAGGCACGCGAAGACGAGCGGCATCTGGAAGTTCGATCCGGCCTGCACCATGAGATGACCGAGCCCGGAATTGGCGCCGATGGTCTCCGACATCACGGCGCCGACGAAGGCGAGCGTGATGGCGACCTTGAGGGAACCGAACAGATAGGGCTGGGTGCGTGGAATCCCGACTTTGAGCATGATGTCGAGCTTCTTGGCACCGAGCGCGCGTAGCACGTCCTCGAGCTCCGGCTCCATGCTGGCGAGCCCGGTCGCCACGTTCACCACGATCGGAAAGAACGAGATCAGAAAGGCGGTCAGCACCGCGGGCACGATGCCGATGCCGAACCAGATGATCAGGATCGGCACGACTGCCACCTTGGGGATCGAGTTGAAGCCGATCATCACGGGATAGAGGCCGCGATAGATCGTGCGCGACCAGCCCACGATGATGCCGAGCACGATGCCGAAGGCGACGGCAAGGGCAAAACCGGCAAGCGTCGTCCACAGCGTGACGAAGGCGTTCTTGACGAGCGGCAGCCAGTACTGGCCGACGGCTTGAAATATCTGCGACGGCGCGGGGAGCACGAAGGTGTCGACCTTGAAAATGCGGCAGACGAGCTCCCAGAGCACGAACATGCCGAGGGTGAACAGCCAGGGCGACAGTCTTTCCAGCGTGGAGCTCATGGCTTGCGCACCTCCGCGATTTTGGCCCGCAGCTCGTGCACGATGGCGGTGAACTGCGGCTCGAAGCAGATGTCGAGGTCGCGCGGGCGCGGCAAATCGACCGTCTTGGTCATGACGATGTGTCCGGGCCGCGCGCTCATGACATGAATGTTGTCGGCGAGGAACGCCGCTTCGCGTAGGTCATGCGTGACCAGGATCACGGTGAAGCCCAGCCTCTGCCACAAGTCGCGCAGCACGCACCACAATTCCTCGCGCGTGAAGGCGTCGAGCGCGGCGAACGGCTCGTCGAGCATCAACAGCGCCGGCTGATGGATCAGTGCGCGGCAGAGCGAAACGCGCTGTTGCATACCGCCGGAGAGCTCCCAAGGAAAACGCTGGGAGAAGCCGTCGAGCCCGACGGTCTTGAGCAGTGCCTCGGCCTCGTCGCGGTAGTGTTTCCTCTCGCGTCGGAACTTGCGACGGTGCGGCTCGACGATCTCGAGCGGCAGGAGCACGTTGTCGATGACCTTGCGCCAGGGCAGGAGATTCGGGTTCTGGAACGCCATGCCGGCGATCTTGACCGGCCCGCGTACCCTATCGCCGAAAATGACGATGTCACCGGAATCGGGGGGCACCAGCCCGGTCACGATCTTCATCAACGACGACTTGCCGCAGCCCGAGGGGCCCACCACCGCGGCGAATTCGCCGCGCCGGACGCTGAGGCTCGTACCCTTCAAGGCGAGAACGCCGCCGCCGGCGCCCCGATAGGTCAGCGTGACGTTACCGATGTCGACGGAGCCGGTCATGCAACCTCTCCGGTGTCATCGCCCGCGCAGGCGGGCGATCCAGTAGTCGCGAGCTTGCCTCTGTCGCACCATCGAGATTACTGGATGCCCCGCCTTCGCGGGGCATGACAACCGGAGAGATTTACGCGGCAGCTCACAATCTCCGCTCGGCCGCGGGCGGTAGATATTGGCTGGTGAAGATGTCCTCCGCCGTCGGCCGGTTCTTGAACTCGTAGGTCAGCCCGATCTGGTCGATCGATTTGGCGAGCCGCGCCATGTCGACGCCGCCGAAGCCGTTGGCCTTGACCCACGGCGTTACAAAATTGTCGCGCAGCGACATTTTCAGCCGATCAAGCTCGATCTTTGGATCGGCGGTCTCGTTCCGCGCCATCACCGATTTGATCGCCGTATCGGGGTCCTTGATGGTATCGAGCACGCCCTTGATGGTGGCGCGCACAAAGCCGGCGACCACCTTCGGATTGGCCTTGGCGTAGTCCGGATTGACGATAATGGCGTTGCCGTAGAGCACCAGGCCGTAGTCCGCCATCAGCATGATCTTGATGTCGTCGGGTTTGATCCCTTTTTGCAGCAGGTTGTAATACATCGAAAACGAAAAGCCGGTGATGGCGTCGACCTTGCCCTCGGCGAGCATCGGTTCGCGCACGGGAAAGCCCACGTTCTCGATCTTGACCTTGGACTCGTCGATGCCGTTTTCCTTCACGAACGCCTTCCATTGCGCGAAGGCGCCGTCGGCGGCCGGCGCGCCGAGCACCCGGCCTTCGAGGTCCTTCGGCTTGGCGATGCCGGTCTTGGCGGTGGTGCCGATGGCGAAGGCCGGCTTGTCGTAGATCATCAACACAGCCTGGACTCTCTTGTCCGGGTTCTGGTCCCGGAACTTGACCAGCGAGTTGATGTCGAAGAAGCCGATCGGATAGGTGCCGGCGGCGACGCGGGCGATGCCGGCGACGGAGCCGGGACCTGAGTCGACGGTGACGTTGAGGCCTTCGGCCTTGTAGTAGCCTTTGTCGATGGCGACGAAGTAGGGGGCCGACGGGCCCTCGAACTTCCAGTCGAGGGCAAACTTCACATCGGTCTGCGCGCAAACGGGGCTCGCCGTCAGTGCGGCCGCCGCTCCCGCGAGCATGCCGAAAAGCTTGATCCTGTCCATGTTCGACGCTCCTTGTGAGGCCGGTCGACCGGCGCGCCATGCGTTGCCTGAGCAATCGCCATGCCAGCCCGAGGCTTGCACGGCGAGACGGCAGCGCTCCCGCTCTTGCCGCAAGACTAGGCATTTTGCTCGCGCTTGCCTATTCCCAAGTCAAGCCTGTGCGGATCGTCAGCTGCCGCGATAGGTGCAATAGTTCCACGGCGTCACCAGCAGTGGCACGTGGTAATGGCCTTCCGGCGCCGCGACCGCGAATCTGACCGGCACCACGTCGAGAAACGGCGGCTCGTCCTGCCGCGCGCCCAGGCGCGCGAAGTAGTCGGCAACGTGGAAGCGCAATTCGTAACGGCCGATCGGCAACGGCCGCCCGGCGATCAGCGGCTCATCGGTGCGGCCGTCGCGATTGGTCGTGGCGCGCGCGATTACACGCTGCTCGCCATTGGCGGACAATTCGAGAAGCTCGATCGTGACTCCAGCCGCAGGACGTCCGGCCTGGGTATCGAGCACATGGGTCGACAGACGGCCGTGCACCTCGAGGCCATCGCCGGCTTCGATGCGTTGGTCGAGGCGAAGCGCGGCGATGCGGAAGATTTCGCCAAGCGCCGTTTCGGTTTCCGCCGACATGGTGTTTTGCAGCCGGCGTTCGAACTGCTGCAAGATCGAATCCTTGCCGTGCCGCCGCACGCAGATGATGAAGGGCATGCCGAACTTCTCGCGGTAGGCGTCGTTGAGGCGATGGAATTGCGCAAATTCCGCCTCCGACAGGCGATCGAGGCCGGCGCTCGCCTGTTCCGCCTTGGACTCGACGGTCATGGTGCCCGCACGCGCCGCCTTGCCCGCGAGATCGGGATGGCCCTTGATCAACGTCAGCCGCTGCTGCTGCGGCGCGGCGCGCACCGCATCCATCATTGCCGCGTGCAGAGCGACAAGCGTGGCGAACGGCCGCCGTTTCAACGCGGCTTGCGCCACCCACGGCGCGTGTTCGTACACGTCCCCGAGCGCGGCCATGAAGCCGGCCTCGTCCGCCGCGTTCAGGTCTGCGAGCGCCATTTTCGTCATGTCGTGCTACCGAATCATCGGGGCGGCAGCGGCGAGCGAGCGATGCTCGCGATGCCAGTGCCGCGCGATGTCGAGCCTCGTCGCGAGCCACACCCGCTCGCGCGCCGCGACATAGTCGAGAAATCGCGTGAGCGCCGCCGCGCGCCCCGGTCGCCCGGCCAGCCGGCAGTGCAGTCCGATCGACATCATTTTGGGCGCCCGTTCACCCTCGGCATAGAGCAGATCGAAGGCGTCCTTGAGATAGGCAAAAAATTCATCGCCATTGCCGAAGCCCTGCGCATTGATGAACCGCATGTCGTTGGCATCGAGCGTATAGGGAACGATCAGATGCGGTCCGTTCGGCCCGTTGACCCAATAGGGAAGATCGTCGGCATAGGAATCGGAGGAATAAAGGAAACCGCCTTCGTCGAGCACGGCCTTCAAGGTGTTGACCGAGGTGCGGCCGGTGTACCAGCCCAGCGGGCGCTCCCCCGTTGCCTGCATGTGGACGCGAATCGCCTCCGCAAGATGCGCGCGTTCTTCTTCCTCGGGCACGTCCTTGTAGTCGATCCATTTGAGGCCGTGGCTTGCGATCTCCCAGCGCGCTTCGCGCATCGCCGTGACTGCCTCGGGCGAGCGCGCTAGCGCGCTGGCAACGCCGAAGACGGTCACCGGCACGTCGCGTCGTGTGAACAACCGCCACAGCCGCCAAAAGCCGGCGCGCGAGCCGTACTCATACATGGACTCCACGTTCATGTGGCGTGCTCCCGGCCAAGGCGTCGCGCCGAGCACGTCGGAGAGAAACGCTTCCGAGGTTGCATCGCCGTGCAGGATGTTGCGCTCCCCGCCCTCCTCGTAATTGACCACGAACTGGAGGGCGATACGCGCGCCGCCCGGCCAGCGCGGGTCGGGCGGGTCGCGGCCGTAACCGGCGAGATCGCGGGGATATTTGGAAAAATCAGCCGGGGACATGGCCTGTCATAGCGATCCGGATCGATTAGCTCGACATGGTCGCGTTGCCCCGCGAAACGCATCCGCGACGCTCGCGTTGCGGACGGTATTGCGGCGGATCCATATTCCAGTTCCGGCGATACCGATCCGTGCTGGCGCGGAACAACAACTACCTGAGCTGATCCATCAGGAATGGTATCATATACAGCTTCGGCTCGAGCGTGTCTTGCGCGCGCAGGCTCAGGGTCACGCGTGTCCGCCCCGATCGATCCTATGCCGGTTTCGGGAAGGCCCGGGTTTGCGCGGACGATCTGCCGGTCTTCAAAACACTTTCCAGTGTTGCGGCTGATAGATGATCTCCCGCGCCGGAATGGGCGGTGCTGGCTTACTCTGCGAGTCGCGCGCGCCCGCCCACGGTTTGATCGCCAGGATGATCACCGCGACCGCAAGAGCCATCCAGAAGACGAGCGCGAACCTCGTTGCTCTGGGTCTCATGTTCTCCTCCCGATGCCAAATTGACATCGTTGTGTGCGCCGCGGCGGACCTTAAAGCGGAAACCGGAAGGGCTTTGTGAGCTGCGTTACATTCGGAGAGCTGTGCTGGTTGCCTTGCCCGCGATCGCGTGCGGCTCGTGCGCGCCAACGAGGTAATGGAATAAGTCTGGCTGTTTCCGGCCTGGCAAAAAAGGAGCCCCGCGTGAGCGGGGCTCAGTGTTTCGGAGGAACGTCGAACGTGAGAACCGCATATGCGGTACCGATCGACAATTGCGATGCTAGCTCAGCCATGGCGTTCGTGATGTGATGGCGATCACAAAAATGCGCTCGCGATGTGATGGCAATCACAAAAACGCGCTTTAGCGCGCAGCTCGCGCCGCCATGGCTGACTTCGTGGTTGTCGGTTCCCAAAACTGGATTCGCCCTTAAGCGAGCGCCGAGAACGGCAGGCCGCCAGAAACATCCAGCATGGCGCGCCACTCGTTGATCTTATCGCTCTGTGGCTAATCATCTCAGGATCAGGCAGCGCTGCTTTGCGCCGCCAGCTCCTCGAGCCGCTTGGCCAATTGCTTGAGCTCCCATTCCCGCGCTAGCATGGCCGCGCTGCGCCAGGTCGGCTTTTGCTCGCTGAGACGAGGCAAGCGCGCCTTGCGGTCCATGGTCGCGATCGATCGGAATAGCCGCAAATTCTTGGCCTGCGCCGGAAAACGCCCCGCTCTAAGGGCGTTCTCCAATGTGCCGTATGTGTGCAGCACCTGTGCCGCTCCCGCCGCCCCCAGTCCCGCAACTCCTGGCAGCTTGTCCGATGGGTCGCCGCGCAAGGCGATGAAATCCGGAACCTGGTGGGGATCGACTCCGTAGCGCAAGCGAACCTCGGTTGGACCGATCCGCGCGATCTCGCCCGCGCGAACCGGATAAAGGATCGTCGTGCTGGGGGAGGCAAGCTGGAATGTATCGCGGTCGCCGCTCGCGACCAGGACCGTGCCGCCCCGCCGCTCTTCGGCCGCGGCCGCGGAGGCAAGAAAGTCGTCGGCCTCATACCCGGATGCCTTGGCATTCGCAAAACCGCAGGCGGCGACGAATTCGGGCAATGCATCAAGTTGCTCGAGCAGTTCGTCGTCGAACTCGCGGCCGCTCTGATAGGCGGGGAATTGCTCGTGACGGTAGGTCGGCGCGTCCACCGTGTCCCAACCTACGAGCACGGCGCGCGGCTGCTCCGTCCGGTAGAACTTCAGCAGGAAATTCGCGAAGCCAAGGATTGCACCGGCAGGCCTGCCTCCGCGTCTCAAAATCGTCTTGGGTAAAGCATGGTAGGCGCGATGCGCGAAGGAATCTCCGTCGATCACCAACAGCGGCCGACGCCTCGGCGCCGGTGCATTCCGCCGCAGCGAACCTGGTGCCGCCTTGCGCCCGGGCCTCGGAGGCTTTCGCCGCGCCTTCGCATCGTTGCGCAGCACGATCCAGGCCGGGGCGTGATCGCTGGCGCCCTGTCTGCCGCGAATTTGACGATCGACGCCCGCGCTGACAAGGCGGTCCGCGGCTTGGGCGCTCAGCAGCAAATGATCGATACGAAGGCCCGCGTCCCGAGGCCATCGGTTTCGCATGTAGTCCCAGAACGTGTACATCGGCGCATCAGGATGCAGCGTGCGGATTGCATCAACCCAGCCTTGCTCGAGAATGCGCTGAAAAAGGGCGCGGCTTTCCGGCTGAACGAGCGCGTCTTTCGCATAGGATTGCGTTGGATAGACATCACGGTCCGTCGGCACGACGTTGTAGTCGCCCGCGAGCACGACCGGGACGCCCGCGCCGTAAAGCTCCTCGGCATGGGTCGCAAGGCGCTCCATCCAAGCGAGCTTATACGCGAATTTGGGGCCCGGCTGTGGGTTGCCGTTCGGGGCATAGAGCGACGTGATCAGCACGCCATGCACCGCCGCCTCGATATAGCGGCTTTGTGTGTCAGCCGGATCGCCCGGCAATTGGGTGCGCGTGACAATGGGCTCGCAATCGCGGCCGAGGATGGCGACTCCGTTCCACGACTTTTGGCCGCGCCAAGCCGCGCCATAACCCGCTTTCGCGAGCGCCGCCTGGGGAAACTCCGCATCCGCCGCCTTGAGTTCCTGAAGCGAGACGACATCGGGCTTCGCGGTGCGCAGCCAGTGCAGGAGGTTGTCGAGGCGCTTGTTGATATTGTTGATGTTGAAGGTAGTGATTTTCATCCCGCCCCGCACAGAAATGCATTTGACGGAGGCGGCCTAACGTAGCCGAACCGGCGAGCCAATGGCTGCCAGAATTGATAGCCCCCACCCGGGGCGACAAGGCGCGATGTGCGGCGCGGGAAGGAGGCAGACGCGCGACCCCGCAGGGCACGTCTCGGCCGTTCACGATCGACCAGCGTCCAAAGCGAAAGTGTCGGCGGCTCGACATTTTGTCGTGACGAACGGCCGTGGCTTCATCAGCGGCGCCGCCGACTATCCGAGCGATTTTTGCAAAACAGAAACAGAAAGCGCCCGAGAGCGTGCGTACATCCGGCATCGCTCTCCGGCGCCTCTGGGCACTCAGGTTTTATAACCGCGGGGCCAGGCTTTGGTTCCATCCAATTAAATCATGGTCGAGCCGGCTGAAAGGAAAGGCCCCGCCCAATTGGGCGGGGCCGACACGTCACCGAACGTCGATGTGGACACCAGGACGAGACCTTCTGATCTCAACACCCGGCTCGCGCGCGCGGCGGCGCTCCTCGATGACGACATCGCGGTCACGGACGCCCCTGCCAACCGTTATGTCGCGGTCGCGGTGGACGCATTCTTTGTTGCACAGCGGCCCGATGCAGTCCTTTCTGCAGATCCGGTCCGCGCTCGCTGGCAATGAGAGCGCCGCAGAACCCGCTATCGCGATCGCGATAGCGAAAATATGAGCTGTTCGCATCCTCTGGCCTCCTTAGTTGTAGTCTTGCAGTTTGTAGCGTTGGGCAAACGCGAGACGGGCGAGGATGTTCCGAAAGTTCCCCACGCGGAACGTTGGCGACAACCGTTAGCCACGCCCGACGGACACTGAAAGTGTCCCTGTGAGGTCCCGGCGACGGGGTAGCCGCAATCGCCGCAATGCAGAAGAGAAGTTCGTCACTGCGACGGCGCACCGGCCGCCAGCCAGGCGGCGAGGATTTGGCGCTCTTGGGCCGTCATCGCGGTGACGTTGCCCGGCGGCATGGCATTCGAGCGCACCGCGTTGATCTCGATCAGATGCGCGTGACGGCGGATGTTGTCGGGATCGTCGAGGATGACTCCGTTGGGCGGCGCATGCACGCCAGGCCAGACCGGTTCGTTGCGATGACACATGCTGCAGCGAGCGAGGATCGCATTGTGTGCCGCCTTGATGTCGAGCCGATCGGCGCGTGGACCGATCTCCGCGGGTCCGGCGCCCGAGAGCCATGCCACGGCCACCATCCCGGCGGCGGCCACGCCCCACGTCCACCACGGGCTGCCTTTGCCCTCGTGTCGGGAATTGAAGAAGTGGCGGATGACGGGGCCGATGGCCAGCACGATAGCGACGATCAGCCAGTTGAAACGGGTCGCGAACATCAGTGGATAGTGGTTGGCGATCATCAGGAAGACGACGGGCAGCGTGAGGTAGTTGTTATGGACGGAGCGCTGCTTGGCCTCTTCGCCCCACGCAGGATTGGGCGCTTTGCCGGCGAGCAGCGACGCGACGGTCTTCTTCTGGTTCGGAATGACGATGAGGAAGACGTTCGCCACCATGATGGTGCCGATCAGCGCGCCGATCTGGGTAAAGGCGCCGCGTCCGCTGAACACGCGAGTAAAGCCATAGGTGAGCGCGACGAGAAAGGCGTAGCCCACCAGCGCAAGCGCAACCTCGTGCCGGCCGAGTGCGGACCGGCACAGCGCCTCGTAGACGAGCCAGGCGAGCACGAGACTTGCGAACGCGACGGCCGCCGCGGTCGGTGCCGTCAGGTCCAGCACGGATTTGTCGATGAGATAGAGTTCCGCGCCGAGATAGTAGACGATCACCAGCAGCGCGAAGCCGGAGAGCCAGGTGGTATAGGCCTCCCACTTGAACCAGGTAAGCTCATCCGGCATGCGAGCGGGGGCGATGAGATACTTCACCATGTGGTAGAAGCCACCGCCGTGGACCTGCCAGGCGTCACCCTGGACACCCTGCGGCAGACCGGATCGCGGCTTGAGACTGAGATCGAGATGGATGAAATAGAATGAACTGCCGATCCAAGCGATGCCAGCCACGACGTGCAGCCACCGCACGATGAGGCTCAACCATTCGGTGAGCACCGTAACCACGACAGAAAAACCCCCTCTCTACCTTCGGCCAACTTTTTCTCTCGGCAGGATGACAGACGCGTGTTGAACGTTGCAAGAGCCGTGCTGACGAAATAGTGCATGGGCATGGTGACGCAAGCGATGGATGGGGTCGGCAGCGAGCCGGGCGCGTTCGGCAAGCGAATCATGGAGCTCGCCGAGCGGCTCGCGCAATGGTCTGAGATCCCCGACGGATTGACCTGCACCTATCTCTCGCCCGCGCATCGCTCCGTGGCCGCGGAAATTCGCAACTGGATGCACCAGGCGGGACTGATCACCGAGATCGACGCGGTCGCTAACGTCGTCGGGCGCTATGCTGCGCCCGATCCGGCGGCGCGGGCGCTGATCGTGGCGTCGCACTACGATACGGTCCGCAACGCCGGCAAATACGATGGCCGGCTGGGCGTTCTGACCGCACTGGTGCTGGTCGAGCAGCTGAAACGGCTTGGCCGCAAGTTGCCCTTTCATCTCGACGTCATCGCATTCTCGGAGGAGGAGGGGGTGCGCTTTTCGTCAAGCTTTCTCGGCAGCCGTGCGATGGCGGGGCGGTTCGACGGCAAACTGCTCGAACGCCGCGACGCCGACGGCCACACCTTGGCGGCGGTCATGCGGGATGCGGGCCTCGATCCGGCGAGGATTCCCGCGCTCGCCCGCCGCCGCGAGGAGCTGATGGGATATCTCGAAGTCCACATCGAGCAAGGCCCGGTTTTGCTCGAGCAGGGGCTGCCGGTCGGGATCGTGAGCGCGATTGCCGGCTCCGTTCGCTCGACCATCACGATCACCGGAACCGCCGGCCATGCCGGCACCGTGCCGATGACGCGGCGGCATGACGCGGCCGCGGCGGCGGCCGAGCTCGTGCTCTATGTCGAAAGGCGCTGCGCGCAGGAGCCCACGCTCGTCGGCACGGTGGGGCAGCTCTTTGTCCCTAACGGTGCGACCAACATCATTCCAGGCCGCTGCGAGCTCGCGCTCGACATCCGTGCCGGCGACGATACGGCGCGCGATGCCGCCGTGTCGGACGTTGCGGCGGAGATCGCGCGCATCGCTGCAAGACGCGGCGTCAGCATCGAGAGCAGGGAAGTGCAGCGAACGGCCACCGTGCCGTGCTCGCCGCGCCTGCAGTCGCTCTTAGCCGATGCCGTGGCGCGCGCAGGCATAACGCCGCGCCATCTTCCCAGCGGCGCCGGCCATGATGCCATGATGTTCGACGGCCTCACCGACGTGGCGATGTTGTTCGTGCGCTGCGGAAACGGCGGCGTCAGTCACTCGCCGCGCGAGATCATCACCGCCGAGGATGCCGACATCGCTGCGCGCATCATGCTCGATGCGGTGCTTCGGCTGGCCGAAACGTCATGATGCTGGCGGACGCCATCGCTGCGTTCGTCGACCGCGATTTCGCGCGTGAGACCGAGTTCCTCGCCGAATTGGTGAAGGTGCCGAGCGACAACCCGCCGGGAGATTGCGCGGCGCACGCGAAGCGGACGCGCCAACTCCTGGAATGGCTCGATCTCGCAGTCGAGGCGCATGATGTGCCGCGCTCCACGGTCGAGGCGGCGGGCATGAAGAGCGTGACCAATCTCATCGTCCGCCATCGTTTCGGCGACGGGCCGGTGGTTGCGTTCAATGCCCACGGGGACGTGGTGCCGCCCGGCCTCGGATGGCGCCTCGATCCTTACGGGGCCGTCGTCGAGGACGGCGCGGGCGGTCCGGTCATGTACGGACGCGGCGTGGCGGTGTCGAAATCGGATTTTGCCAGCTACACCTGGGCGCTGCTCGCGTTGAAGGCGGCGGTCGCGCAGGGCGGCAAGCTCGGCGGAACGCTCGAACTCCATTTCACCTACGACGAGGAGGCCGGCGGTAGCGTCGGCCCGAAATGGCTGCTTGACCGGGGGCTGGTGAGACCCGACGCGGTGATCGCCGCCGGCTTTTCCTATTCGGTGGTCACCGCGCATAATGGCTGTCTGCATCTTGAGGTGACGGTCACGGGCAAGCAGGCGCATGCGGCCATGCCGGAGGCCGGCATCGACGCGCTCGAAGCAAGCAATGCCATTCTCGCCGCGCTTTATGCGCATCGGGCGGCGCTCGCGCGCATACGCTCAAGCACCGCAGGCATCGTCTCGCCGACGCTGAACGTCGGATTGATCAAGGGCGGCATCAACACCAACGTGGTCCCGGATCAGGTCGTCTTTCGCATCGACCGTCGCGTGATTCCGGAGGAGAATTCCGCCGAAGTCGAAGCCGAATTGCGCGAGCTGATCGCGGTTTCGGCCAGGCACAATCCGCAAATCAAGGTCGAGGTGCGCCAACTTCTGCTGGCCGAGCCGCTGACGCCGCGGCCGGGCGCGGATCGGATCGCGGCCGCAATTCAACGCCACGCCACGCGGATCCTGGGCGTCGAGGTGCCGGTGACCGGCGTCCCGCTTTACACCGACGCGCGCCACTACGCGGCGGCGGGCATTCCGATCGTGCTCTACGGCGCCGGGCCGCGCTCGATCCGCGAAGCGAACGCGCACAACGCCAACGAGAACCTGCGGCTCGAGGACCTGCGCGCCGCGACCAAGATCGTCGCCATGGCGGCCGCCGATTTGCTCGGGACGCGGTGAGTTCGCCCGCGAAGACGGGGCTCAAACTCTCAACGACGCGCTATTGGGAAGGCGCGCAAGGAAGCAGCGCAGCCTCGAACGCGCTCGCGATCGCCTCTTTGCTCTTGCCTGCCCGGACGGCATCGCCGATGACGGTGACTATTTGCCCAGGTTTGGCGAATTGCCGAAAGTGGCCGGCTGTTGCGCGTCGGCCCTTGTAGTAGAACCAATCGCGAAACATCGGCGCGGAAAAAAGCTGGGAGAAGGGCCGCGAGCGAGCCGCGCCCCAATCGAGCAGATTGGTCGCGATCGTCCCGAGGCCGAGCCTATAGCGGGCGCCGGTCGCAATCACGAGGCGGTCGAAAGGTGCGAGGACGTCCGGTTGATCGGCGACATCGCACTCGAAGCGGAACTTGACGCCATTGCGCGTGCATGCGGCGACAAGATCGCCGATGTAGCGCTCGAAGCTCGCCTCGCTCGCGGCGACCTCTTGGAACAGCGGCGCCTTGCCGGCGTAGCGAAATGCGCCGCCCGCGCGCGCGTCCTTTTCGAACACCGTCACTTCGTTGCCCGCGGCGACCAGCGACGCGTAGGTCAACCCGGCCGGTCCGGCACCGATGACGGCGATGCGCTCCCCACGCGGCGGCCGCCGATCGACAAACATCGTCTCGCGGCCGGCGGCACCGTTGACCACGCAACCGATGCGCGCCCCGCCGCGCATTTCGTTGATGCAGGTGTTGCAGGCGAGACATCGCCGGACCGGCTCCCCGCGGCGAAGCTTCGCGACCCATTGTGGATCGGCGATGAGCGTGCGGCCGAGCGCGACGAAATCCGTTTTTCCCGCCGCGACGGCCTGGGTTGCGACCGCGGGATCGCCGAGGCGTCCGACAGCGATCACCGGGACGCGGATCATTTTTTTGACCGCGGCTGCGAAATCGAGAAAGGTCGCATCCGGAAAGGTCATCGGTGGAAGCACGACCTGCGCCGACGGCAAGGAGCGATAGTGCCCGGCGGTGACGTGCAACGCGTCCGCTCCCGCGTCCGCCGCCCAGAGCGCAATCTGGCGGCCTTCGTCAAACGGCAATCCGCCCGGAAAGAAATCCTCGACCGACAGCCGGTAGACGACCGGCATTCCTGGAACCGCCGCCTTCACCGCGCGCAGCACCTCGAGCCCGAAGCGGGCGCGATTTTCGAGACTGCCGCCATAGGCGTCCGTGCGGCGGTTCTCGAACGGCGCGTGAAATTGCGAAATGAGGTAGCCGTGGGCGGCGTGGATTTCGACGCAGTCGAAGCCCGCCTTGCGCGCCCGTACGGCGGCGGCGGCGTGGGCCGCGATCGTGACGGCGATTTGCGCCTTGGTCATTTCCTCCGGCACGATGGTTTCGAACGTCGTCTCGTAGACCGGATGCGGGATTGCCGAAGGCGCAATCGGCGTCTCCCCGCAAATGTCGAGCCGGGTATGTCCGCCGCCGTGGCCAAGTTGAATCGACGCCGTCGATCCGGCGCGATGAATTTCATCGACCAGGCGCGTGAGGCCGGGCAGAAAACGATCGTCGTAAAGCCCAACCTCGCGGCGGCGATGGCGGCCGACCTTTTCCGGCGATGCCATCTCGACGGTGATGAGGCCGACCCCACCCTGCGCCCGCGCCAGATAATAGGCGATGGTATCGTCGGTGACGTAACCCTCCTCGTCCGCCGTGCGCGTCGTCATCGCCGGCATGACGATGCGGTTGGGAACTTCGAGTGAGCCGATCTGCGCCGCGGTGAGCAGGATGTTCATGGCAGACGACATGGCTGCGGGCATGCAGCCATCGGGTATCACAGCACGGGAATCTCGCCGCCGTCGAGATCGACGGTCGCCCCATGCAGCCAGGTTGCGCGCGAGGAAACGATGAAGGTGACGAAATCCGCTACGTCTTCGACCTTGCCGTAACGGATGATCCCAGTCTCGCGACAGAACTGCGCGCGGACCTTCGCCTCCGGCTCTCCGGTCCGCTCGACCTCGGCGCGGATACGCCGCCATTGCCGCTCGGTCTCGACCAGCGACGGATGGATGCAGTTGACCCGCACGCCATCCTCCTTGCCGAGATCGGCGAGACATTTGGTGAAGGCGGCGACGGCGGCGTTGACCGAGCTCCCGATGGTGAAGCGCTTCTCTGGTTTTCGCCCGCTGGTTCCACCGATCGCGACCAGCGCGCCGCGGCGCTCCTTCAGGAGCGGCCAGGCCGCGCGTGCGAGCCGCACATGGGCGAAAAATTTCAGCGCGTAGCCGTCTTCCCAATCGGCGTCGGTCAGCGCCAAGAAATCGCCGCGCTTGGTCGCACCGGCATTGTTGATCAGAATGTCGAGTCCGCCGAATTCGCGTCGCACCGCCTCGACCAAGATCCCGGAGGCGCTCGGGTCGCGCAGGTCGAGCGCCCTCACCGCGACATTGCATCCTTTGCCGCGGATCGACTGCGCGACGTCTTCGAGCGCGGGCGCGTCGCGACCGGTGAGCATGAGGTCGCAGCCCTCCTCGCCGAAAGCCAGCGCGATGCCGCGGCCGATGCCGCGACTCGATCCGGTCACGAGCGCGACCTTTCCCTTCAATCCGAGCTCCATTCAGAACTCTCCTTTAGACGCGGATGGCGCCGTGACGGTGAATGTATCGCATTGGGAGGGGAGGGGATGAAGGGGGCGCCGCGTTCCGCAGGTCATGCCGCTTTTACGATCTGGCCAACTCTAAAGACGGTGATGGCCGGGACGAGCCCGGCCATCGCGAGGTGGCGCCGCGATCGGAGCTGCGGTCCGGCGCTAAATCTTGTCCGGAGCCCAGATGATGAAATTGTCCCGGTTCGGCATCTTCACTTGCGGCAAGGTCTTGGCGTCCATCACGTCGTTCTCGCCGATGATTTTGTTGAGCGAGAGGATATAGGCGCTGAGCGCGTAGAGTTCGTCGTTGGTCAACGTTTTCGGCATCTGATACGGCATCGATCGGCGGACGACGTCGAACAGCGTCGTGGCGTACTTGTAGTAGGTGACCGTCTTGAGCGCGTCGATGCGATCGAACTTCGGCGGGGCGACCAGCGGCAGAATGCCCGCCGCCGGATTCACCCCGTTCTCGCCGTGGCAGATCGCGCATTTCTGCGAGTAGATCGCAGCACCTTGCGTCGGCGTACCGCTGCCGGCCGGCAAGCCGGTGCCATCGGGCAGGACCTCGATGTTCCAAGCGGTGATATCGGCCTCGTTGATCGGCTTGCCGAGGCCCGGCGTTTCGGCGACGGCCGTGCCCGCGCCGAACGCGAATGCAAGCGAGAGGGCAAACAGCGCGTTACGCGTAGACATGCTTGATCCCTCCCGAACCATCGACGCCCCAACTGGTGATGCTGTTGTAGTGCTGGTTGGGGAACCCCGACGGGTTCGTCACCGGCGTGCTGGTCTGGCCGCGCGCGGCGACGAACTCGGGACGAAGTGGTTGCACCGCGCCGGATTCGTCCCAGGCACGACTCTGCAGGACCGCCGGCTGGCCATCCCAACGCCAGGGCATGCGGAAGCGGGTGAACGCCTTTGGCAGCACCGGCTCTTGTAATGCCGCTTGCGCCCAGCTCTTGCCGCCGTCGGCCGAAACCAGGACCTTGGAGATGCGTCCGTTGCCCGAATAGGCGATGCCGGAAATCTCGTAGTAGCCCGGCTCCTTCAGCGAATGGCCGAACGAGGGCTGGGTGATGAACGATTTGACCTCCATCGTGAAGTGGAACAGCCACATCTTTCCGTCCGGCAGGATCTGCGAGTAGGTCTTGGCTTCGTAGAAGCTCATGGCCGGCTGATCGATCAGCTTGATGCGGCGCACGTGCTTGATGTTCATATTGCCTTGGTACCCGGGCAGCAGCAGGCGCATGGGATAGCCATTGCCGGGCTGGATGCGCTCGCCGTTCTGGTAGAGCGCGATCATGGCGTCATCGAGCGCTTTCTTGATCGGCGCGCTGCGGTGCAAAGATAGGGAGTCGGCACCTTCTCCGAAGAGCCACTTCGCCTTCGGATCGATGCCGGTCTCCTCCAGCAGCGTGGACAGGGGAACACCGGTCCATTCGGCGTTAGAGCAAAGCCCATGCAGCGCCTGGGCGGTCGCCTGCACCGGCTCGTTGGAGAACATCGGCGCGCTGTTGCCGGCGCACTCGACGAAATGCATGCGCGTCACCATCGGGTAACGCGACAGCGATTCGACCGTATAGACCAATGGCTGTTTAACCAGCCCATGAATGACGAGCTTGTGTTGGGCCGGATCGATATCCGGCAGCCCGGAATGCGAAATTGTGAAGAAGAGACCGTTAGGGGTGACCGTGCCCTGCAACAGATGGTGCGGGGTGCGCGCGTGCGAATTGCGGAATTCGTTGTTGGGATTGCTGCGGGTGCGAACGACGTCTTTCTCGAATCGCGACGGCACCTGATATGCCGGCACGACCGAGCCCATTTCCAGGCTCCACGGATCGTCCTTGAGCGGCTCGGCGGCGGCGCCGGTGAGCGAGCCCGCGGCGCCGGTACCCATGGCGCCGGCGAACATGATGCCGCGCCCGAGCAGCATGCGGCGATCGAGCAGGCCATTGCCGGCAATCGGCTCTGGCGGCGGAATCTTACGACGCTTGCGAATGGTCATGGGTCCTCTCCCTAGTCAATTACGGCGGCGGCTCGGCGGCTCCCCCGCAGCGCCGACCGATGTCTGCTGCTGCGTGGAGGTTATGTTGTTTTGGTCGAAAGCTGCGCTGGAACCGACGAGCAGGGCGTGCGCGAGACTAGCGCCTTTTGCAAACGGGTTGCAATGAATGGGACAGCCTGATTGACCTACCTGCCGTTGCCGTCGAGCAGCCAGCCGAATTTTTCGCGCGCTTTGCGGGCGACTTCCGGGCTCGGCGCGTTAGTGGGAGGGAACTTGTCGCGCCAGTGAAACGGCTTGCAGGCGTCGATCAACGCCACCGAATGCGTCATGTTGCCGACCGCGCGTCGCTCCGGCGGCAGCGCGGGATCGGCGCTCGAGTCCCACGAGCCGGTGATGAACTGAATCGATTCCTTGGGATCGGTGCGCGTGAGCATCGCCCACAGCAGATGGTCGAGGCTGGTTACGTCGACATCTTCGTCGACCACCACGATATATTTCGACGCGTAGGCCGAGGCGCCGCACTGGGCGGCGACATGTGCGGTCTGCACCGCGTGTCCGGGATAACGCTGCGTGATCGAGATTGCGTGCAGCATGCGCGCGCCGCCGACCTCGTGGCACCAGACCGCCTGCACGCCGGGAACACCAGCGTTGGCGACGTTCTGCTTGATGGTCGCGGAACGCATCACGGCGCGGTAGCGCGCCATTTCGTCCGGTCCTGCGCCCATGGGCGGCACGCCCAGCACGATCGGATTGTTGCGGTAGTAGATCGCCTTGATGTCGAGCACCGGGATCTGGCGCACGCCGCCGGCGTAATGTCCGGTCCACTCGCCGAACGGGCCCTCTGCATGCAGGCGATCGGGCGGCACGTAGCCCTCGAGCACGACCTCGGCATTGGCGGGAAACGGCAGCCCCGTTACCTTGCCGCGCACCATCTTGACCGGACGCCCGCGCAAGCCGCCGACGAGGTCGAGCTCGAACACGCCGTAGGGCGCTTCCAGCCCGCCGAAGAAGAACGCGATCGGATCGCCGCCGAGCACCATCACGACCGGCAAAGGCTCGCCGCGCTTGAACGACTTGTCGCGGTGGATGCGTCCATGATGGCCTGCGGCCATGACGATGCCGACGGTTTTCTTGTCGTGCACCTGCGCGCGGTAAGCGCCGGCATTCAACCAGTTCTCCTCGGGGTCGCGGGTGATGCTGTAGGTGCCGGTGCCGATGTAGCGCCCGCCGTCCTGCTCGTGCCAGATCGGCGAGGGAAATTTGGTCACGTCGATATCGTCGCCGGTGATAACGTTCTCCAGCACCGGGCCGCTATCGACCATCTCGTGCGGAATGATCTTTGGCTCGGCCAGATAGGCCTCGCGATAGGAGTCGCTGAGCTCCCATTTCGTCAAATGATCCGGAAAGCCGAGCGTCATGTTGCGCCGCGTTCCGGCGAACATGTTG
>JAFAHL010000502.1 GCA_019237215.1 Hyphomicrobiales bacterium
CATCAGCGCGGCGTCGTCACGCGCGGCGCCGATCAGCTTGCCGTGGGTCTCGATGCGGGCGACACGGAAGCCTGGCATACCGGATTGCCGCGTGCCGAGAACGTCGCCTTCCCCGCGCAGCCTGAGATCTTCCTCGGCGATGCGAAAACCGTCCTCGGTCGCGCGCATGATGTTGAGCCTGGCCTTGGCGGTTTCGCCCAGCGGTCCCTTGTAGAGGAGCAGGCAGGACGAATGCTCGCTGCCGCGTCCGATCCGCCCGCGCAACTGATGCAGCTGCGCCAGCCCGAAACGCTCGGCGTGCTCGATCACCATGACGGTCGCCTCCAGCACGTCGACGCCGACCTCGATCACGGTGGTGGCGACGAGGAGCCGCGTCTCGCCGGCTGCGAAGCGTTCCATGGCGCGGTCCTTCTCGCCGCCCTTCATACGCCCATGCACGAGGTCGACCATGGCGCCAAAGTGTTCCTTGAGCGCGGCGAAGCGTTCTTCCGCGGCGGCGAGATCGGTATTCTCGGTGACCTCGACCAGCGGGCAGACCCAATAGACGCGCCGACCTTCAGCGAGCGCGCGGCCGACTGCGCCGACAACCTCGTCGAGCCGGCTCTGAGGGATCACTCGGGTGTCGATCGGCTGGCGGCCCGCGGGTTTTTCGCGCAGTTCGGACACGTCCATGTCGCCGAAATAGGTGAGCACGAGCGTGCGCGGAATCGGCGTTGCCGTCATCACCAGCACGTCCACCGCCTCGCCCTTCTTGGCGAGCGCCAGACGCTGATGCACGCCGAAGCGATGCTGTTCGTCGACCACGGCGAGCGCGAGGTCGCGGAATTCGACCTCCTCCTGGAACAGGGCATGAGTGCCGATCAGCATCTGGACGTCGCCGAATGCGAGCTTCGCGAGGATGTCCTCGCGCTCGCGTCCACGCTCGCGCCCGCTGAGAATGGCAATGTTGATGCCGGCGGCAGCGGCGAGCGGTGCCACGGTGTTGAAGTGCTGGCGCGCCAAAATTTCGGTCGGCGCCATGAGCGCGGCTTGCCGGCCGCCTTCGATCACGGCGGCCGCCGCCAGCAAGGCCACCACGGTCTTGCCCGATCCTACGTCGCCCTGCAGCAGCCGCAGCATGCGCTCGGGCTTGCCGAGATCGGCGACGATCTCGGCGACGGCGCGCCCCTGCGATGGCGTGAGCAAGTAGGGCAGCGCCTCGATCAGCTTTTTCCTGATATGTCCGGTGCCCGGCGTCGCCCGGCCGGCAGGCCGCCGCAGATGCGCCCGCACCAGCGCGAGCGCTAGCTGACCAGCTAGAAACTCGTCGTAGGCGAGGCGCGACCACGCCAATCCTTCCGGCAGCAGATCAGCCGGCTCCGTCGGCCGGTGTAGGATGCGCAGCGCCTCCGTGAAGGATGGAAAGCGCTCGCGTGCAACCCAACTTGCCTCCTGCCATTCCGGCAAATCCGGCAAGCGCGTGAGCGCGGCATCGGTGGCTTTGCGCACCTGGTTGAGGCTCAGCCCCTCGGTCAGCGGATAGACCGGTTCGACCAGCGGCAGCCTCGCCAGATCCGCCTCGGCGACGACGCGGTCGGGATGCACCATCTGCCGCATATGATCGTAGAGCGCGACGGTGCCCGAGACGTAGCGCCGCTCTCCGATCGGCAGCAACTTTTGCAAGTAATCCTTGCGCGCATTGAAATAAGTCAGCGTGAGGTCGCCGGTCTCATCGCTGGTATAGACCTGATAGGGCGCGCGCGGCCGATGCGGCGGCGGCGGCCGGTGGCGATCCACCGTGACCGCGACGGTGACGACGGTATCGGGCACCACGTCGCGCAATTTCGGCCGCGCCCGGCGGTCAATCGCGCCCGTGGGCAGGTGAAACAGGAGATCGATGACGCGTGCCGGCTGCTCGCGGCCGAACAGACGACGATAGAGCCGCTCCAGCTGCGGGCCAACGCCGGTCAGCGTCGTCACCGCGGCAAACAGCGGATTGAGCCGGCTCGGCCGCATTCGGGATTCCACGCCTTTCGCCGCCGATGCTCGCGCGGCGCGGCGGGATAGGCAATGCGCTTGGGGCGCTGACATATCCCGCCAACGTCGCTATATGACCTGCGCCCGGCCCGTCCGGGCTTTTGGCGTTGCGTCACCAACGGCGAGGAACCGATGACTGGCACGGCACGTTCGAGCGCAGGGCTGGATACGCGCCGGCGCAAGCTCTTGTTCCGTTGCTGGCATCGCGGCATGCGCGAAATGGACTTGATCATGGGACGCTTCGCCGACGCCGCTATCGAGCAATTGACGTCGGACGAGCTCGCCGAATTCGAGCATCTGCTGGAGGTGCCGGACCGCGAGCTTTTGGCCTGGATCACCGGCGAAGCCGACGTGCCGCCGGATTGCGACACTGCGCTCTTCCGCCGCCTGCGAGATTTCAACCGAAGGGGCGAGGGGGCGAGATGAACGTGGCGCGCAATCCCGCCGAACTGCTCGTCCCTGGCCGCCCGCTCACGCTGGCAAGCGTCGCCGATGGCGCCGAAGGCCTTGTCATTGCCGATCTCGCCCGCGCGGTCGCGGCGCGCGCCGATGCGCCGGCGACGAGCGTCGTGGTTATTTGCCGCGACGGCCCGCGCATGGCCGCGCTCGCCCGCGCGCTCGATTTTTTTGCGCCTGATGTGACCGTCCACGAGTTTCCGGCCTGGGACTGTCTGCCCTATGACCGCGTCTCGCCGCACGCGGGCTTCCTCGCGCAGCGCATGACCTCGCTCTCCCAGCTCGTGCGTTTGCAAGGCCGCGACCGCCCGTCGGCGCTGCTGACGACCGTCAATGCCGTCCTTCAACGCGTGCCGACCCGCGACTTCGTTACGCGGCAATCGCTTTCGGTCGCGCCCGGCAACGTGCTCGCCATGGAGGGCATCACCCAATGGCTCGAGCTCAACGGCTTCGTGCGTGCCTCGACCGTACGCGAGCCCGGCGACTATGCGGTGCGCGGCGGCATCATCGACCTCTACGCGCCGGGCATGGTGGAACCGGTGCGGCTGGATTTCTTCGGCAACACGCTGGAAACGATCCGCAGCTTCGATCCCGAAAGCCAGCGCACGACCGACCAGTTGCGTGCGCTCGATCTGGTACCCGTGGCCGAATTCCAGCTCACGACGGAAACGATCCGGCGCTTCCGTCTCGGTTACGTGGCGGCCTTCGGCGCACCCACACCCGACGACCTCCTTTACCACGCGGTGAGCGAAGGCCGGCGGCATGGCGGCATGGAGCATTGGCTGCCGCTGTTTCACGACCGGCTCGACACGCTGTTCGATTATGTGACGGGCTCCTCGGTCGTACTCGAGCCGTTGGCCGAAGACGCCGCCCGCGAGCGGCTCGGTCAGATCGAGGAGCATTACGAGGCGCGCCGGCAAGCACTCGGCCAGCGCGGATCGGGTCCGCCTTATAAGCCGCTGCCGCCCGACCGGCTCTACCTCAGCGAAGCCGAATGGCGCGCCCGGCTCGAAACCGCCGCGCTGGCACGGCTCTCGCCGTTCGCGGTACCGGAAGGGCAGGGGCCGCTCATCGACGCCGGCACCAAGCAGGGACGCAATTTTGCCGTCGAGCGGGCCGAGCCCGGCCGCAACGTGTTCGAGGCGCTGAGCCGGCACGTCGCGGCGCTCAAGGCGCAGGGCAAGCGCGTCATCATCGCGCTTTGGAGCGAAGGCGCGCGCGAGCGCATGCGCCACGTGCTCGCCGACCACGGGCTTGCCGACCTGGTGCCGGTTCAATCGTGGCCGCAGGCGCTCGCGCTGCCGCCATCAGAGGTCGCGCTCGCGGTGCTCGGCCTCGAAAACGGATTCGAAACCGCCGAGGCGGCGGTGATCGGCGAGCAGGACATTCTAGGCGATCGCCTGGTGCGGCCGCGCCGCGCCGCGCGCCGGGCGGAGAATTTCATCGCCGAGGTGACCAGCCTCGCCGCCGGCGATCTCGTCGTCCACGTCGACCACGGCATCGGGCGCTTCGTCGGGCTGCGCGCGATCGAAGCTGCCGGCGCGCCGCACGATTGTCTCGAAATTCACTACGCGGGCGGCGACAAATTGTTCCTCCCGGTCGAAAACATCGAGCTGCTGTCCCGTTACGGGGCGGAAGAAACCCAGGTTGAGCTCGACCGGCTCGGCGGCGGCGCCTGGCAGGCGCGCAAGGCGCGCATGAAGAGCCGCATCCGCGACATTGCCAACGCATTGATCAAGGTAGCAGCCGAGCGGCAGTTGCGCGAGGCGCCACAACTCGCGGTCGGACACGGCCTTTACGACGAGTTCTGCGCGGGATTTCCATACGAGGAGACCGAAGATCAGCAGGCGGCGATTGACACGGTGCTGGGTGAGCTCGCCTCCGGACGGCCCATGGATCGGCTGATCTGCGGCGACGTCGGCTTCGGCAAGACCGAAGTAGCGCTGCGTGCGGCCTTCGTGGCCGCGATGAACGGAAGGCAGGTCGCGGTGGTCGTGCCCACCACGCTGCTTGCACGCCAGCACACCAAAACCTTCGCCGAGCGGTTTCGCGGCTTTCCCGTACATATCGCGCAGGCCTCGCGATTGATCTCACCGTCGGAGCTGGCGCGGGTGAAGAAAAAGCTGGTCGAGGGCGGCGTCGACATCGTGATCGGCACTCACGCGCTGCTCGGCAGGACCATCAAGTTCCGTGACCTGGGTCTTGTCATCGTCGACGAGGAGCAGCATTTCGGCGTGGCCCACAAGGAAAGGCTCAAGCAACTGCGCGCCGAGATCCATGTGATCACGCTCACCGCGACGCCGATCCCACGCACGTTGCAGCTCGCGCTGTCGGGCGTGCGCGATCTTTCGATCATCGCTTCGCCGCCGGTCGATCGCCTCGCAGTGCGCACCTTCGTCGCCCCGTTCGATCCGGTGATCGTGCGCGAGGCGCTGCTGCGCGAGCGCTATCGCGGCGGCCAGGCCTTCTATGTGTGCCCGCGCATCGAGGATCTCGCCGGCGCCAAGGATTTTCTCGATAAGCACGTACCGGAAGTGCGGGTCGCGGTCGCCCACGGGCAGATGCCCGCGACCGTGCTGGAAGACATCATGTCCGCCTTCTACGACGGCAAGTATGACCTGCTGTTGTCGACCACGATCATCGAATCCGGTCTCGACATTCCTGCCGCCAACACGCTGATCGTGCACCGCGCCGACCGCTTCGGGCTCTCCCAACTCTATCAGTTGCGGGGGCGAGTGGGACGTTCGAAGCTGCGCGCCTATTCGCTGTTCACGTTGCCGGCCGTGGGCAAGATCACGCCGCAGGCCGAACGGCGGCTCAAAGTGCTGCAATCGCTCGACACGCTCGGCGCAGGCTTCCAGCTCGCCTCCCACGACCTCGATATCCGCGGCGCCGGCAATCTCTTAGGCGAGGAGCAGTCCGGCCACATCAAGGAGGTGGGCTTCGAACTTTATCAGCAGATGCTGGAAGAAGCGGTCACGAGCCTCAAGGCGGGCATCACCTCGCCGGTCGCCGACAAGTGGTCGCCGCAGATCACCATCGGAATGCCGGTGATGATTCCCGAGGACTATGTCGCCGACCTGCCGGTGCGCCTTGCGCTCTATCGGCGCCTTGCCGAGATCGAGGACGAGCGCGACATCGAGGCCTTCGCGGCCGAGCTGGTCGACCGTTTCGGGCCCTTGCCGGAGGAGGTCGAGCATCTCCTGCAGATCGTCGCGATTAAATTGCTCTGCCGGCGGGCCAATGTGGAGAAAATCGAGACCGGGCCCAAGGGTGCGGTGGTGTCGTTTCGCGACAACACCTTCGCCGATCCCGACCGGCTCGTCGCCTTTATCCGCGATCAGGGTCCGGCGGCGCGGGTGCGGCCCGATATGAAGGTTGTCTTCTTCGACGATTGGAAGGATCCGAAGGCGCGTCTGCGCGGAACCTCGACCATTCTGCGCAGCCTGGTGGCGCTGGCCCAGCCGGCCAAGGCGGCATGACGAAGCCGCGCTCTTGCCGTGAGCCGCCGCGCTCCCGCGGAGAGCGCCTTATTCGGCCGCCGGGCGGTTGGCGTATTCGTTCGCTGCGCGTTCGATCGCTTGCGCGAGATGTTCGGGCGATTGCGCGCCCTGTACGGCAATGCGGCCGCCGAAAATGAAGCAGGGCACGCCGTCGATGCCCGCTTCCTTGGCGGCATCGGCCTCTCGCGTCACGCGTTCCACGTCGTCCCCGCTCGCGAGGCGCGCACGTACGCGCTCCGCATCGAGGCCGCATGCCGCCGCTGCGGCGGCCAACACGTCGCGGTCGGTGAGATCGCCGCCTTCGGTGAAATAGAGGTCCATCAACCGCTGCTTCATATCTGCCGCATGACCCATTTCGCCGGCCCACAGGATCAGGCGATGGCAGTCGAGCGTATTGGGCTGGCGCTTGATGTTGTCGAGATTGTAGCTCAGCCCCTCCGCCGCGGCCGCCTGCGCGACGCGCTGCGCGATGCTGCGATAGCGCTCGGGTGAGCCGAACTTGGTGGTGAGATAGTCTTTCCGGCTGATGCCTTCGCGCGGCACCCATGGATTGAGGAAATAGGGCCAAAAGCGCACCTCGACGGCAGTGTCGGGCCGCAGCGCGATCGCCTTTTCCAACCGGTGCTTGCCGATGAAGCACCAGGGGCACACGACGTCGGAAACCATCTCGATTGGCAGGGCTGAGGTCATGGCGGGCTCCTCATGCGGGCCCGCCAGACTAGGCCCGCCGTCACTCGGCGGCAACCTTGGGATGGGCGCCGAGCCGCGCCACCAGTGTGCTGACGTCGTCGGTGGCCCGGCGCGCCGCGAGGGTGATCGTCGGCTTGATCGCGCGGCGGTCACCGCCCGGCGAGAGCATGGTGCGCCTCAGCACGCTCGCGATCCGACGCGCAACCAGATGGGCGCTGCGCAGATCGGTCTTGGTGAAGGCCGCGAGGATCGAATCGTCCTGTTCCCGGCAGGCGAAATCGATGCTGCGCACGAGGCGGCTGAAAAGTCGCGCGGCATCGACGTAGGCGCGGCGATCGGCGACGCCTTCGAAAGTGAAACGTGCAACGGAAAGCGCCCCGCCGGTCTTCTCGCTCTCTTGCACGGCGCGGCCGAGATCGCGCCAGAAAGCCTGCGCGGCGAGCAGGCCCGTGTCGGGGTCGATGACTCCCTCGCTCTCCAGCGATTTGAGAACGCGCGTGAGCTGGCTCTCGAACGCCTGCAGGCGCACGAATGGAAGCACACGCTCGACGAGATGCGCCGGATCGGCTTCGACGCGCACCAGGTTGGGCAGACGTTCGTCGTCGACCGCGGCATTGTCCAGCACGCCGACCGGCAGATCGCGAAAGCGCGCGCTCTCGGCGAGCATGGTCAGCAGCGCCCCGGCGACGCGTGGACCTAAGCCCTCACCGATGACGACGCCGTCGACGTCGCGCGCGTTGAGATAGCGGGCGGCGGTCTCGATGGTCAACGCCCCAATGAGGCCGACGCGTTCGCCGATCGCGACCGAAAGCGCGGGATATGAGCCGCCGCGTCCGACGCAGAGCACGGTCGCATCATCGAGCAGATCGGGCGGGACGAACGCCGGCGCTTGCTTCTTTGCGCCCGCGGTGCGCGACCGCCGCAACACGGTGGCATGCAGGGTACGGATGCGCAGCGCGGAGCGCAGGCGTGCAATCAGCCGGTCGGTGGAATCGTCGAGCGCGATCGGCAATGCGTTCGGGATGGCGGGATTGCTGTCGCTCTCCACCAGCGCGATGACCGGCGTGACCGGCCCGCCGCGCGTCTCGATGCACTCGATCACCGCGCCCACGTGCTGCGGCGACGGCGCGCCTTGCGGGTCGGCGATGGCGAGCGCCACCGGCTGGATCTCGGCGATGGCCGCGGGCGCATCGGCCCAGCGCGTTTCGACGATCGGGAAGGCCCCAGCCTTGCGGAGCACATCGAGCAAATCGGCCGCCGAATTCTCGGCGACCACCACCATGGGACCCAGTAGCGCCATAACAACGAGCCGTTGCGCGGGAGTGAGGCGCTACCTTAGGCGAGGGCTGTTAACGGCTCGTCAACAAAATGCGATAGTTCGCAGCGCGATGCGCTTACCGCGCTCTCCGCTGCCAAGTCACCGAGACCGAGGTTTCATGGCGCCTTCGGCTCGCGCCACCAGGTTTCGGGAAGATAGCCGTAGAGCGAGGTCGTCGCCGGTCGCGCGACCGTGGTCCAACGCGCGACCCACTGGGCGGGAAGATAAAACAGCGGGATGACGTAGAAACCGGAGATGAGCACGCGGTCGAGCGCGCGCACTGCGGCGACGAAATCGCCGCGGTCTTGCGCTTTCAGGAGGGCGGCGATCATTGCATCGACGGCAGGACTCTTGACGCCCATGTAATTGCGGGTCCCGGGCTGGTCGGCGGCGGCCGCCCCCCAATAGAAGGCCTGCTCGTTGCCGGGCGACAGCGATTGGTCCCAACGGTTTTGGATCATGTCGAAATCGTAGATGAGACGCCGCCCTTCATATTGAACCGCATCGACCACGCGCACGCGCGCCGCAATCCCGGCCCGCTTGAGACTCTGCGAGAACAACAGTGCAAGCCGCTCCTCATCGCGCGCCGTCACCAAGATCTCGAACGTCAGTGGCCGGCCGCTCTTGCGCTCGACCAGCGCGGTGCCGCGCAGCTCGTAACCCGCGGCGGCGAACAGGTCGAGCGCGCGCTTGAGTGTCACGCGGTCGCGGCCGGAGCCGTCACTGACCGGCGGCGACCACGTGCCGTCAAGCACGTCGGCGCGAACGGCTTCGGCGAACGGCGCAAGCAACGCTTTCTCCCGTTGATCGGCCGGCCGCCCATGGGACGACAGCTCCGAGCCGTCGAAATAGCTGGCGCTGCGCTGATAGAGGTCGAAGAAATAGCTGTGATTGATCCATTCGAAGTCGAACAGCAGCGAGATCGCCTCGCGCACGCGAATGTCGGAGAAAACCGCTCGGCGCGTGTTGAACACGAAATAACTGCTGAGCTTCGGTACTCCGGTCGGCAGCGCCTCCTTGAGCACGCGGCCGTCGCGTACGGCGGCGAAATCGTAGGCGGTCTGCCAGCGGCCCGGATCGTGCTCGTTGCGTAGGTCGTAGAGGCCGCGCTTGAACGCTTCCAGGTGCGAATTGGCCTCGCGGTAATAATCGAAGCGGACCTCGTCGAAGTTCCACAGGCCGCGATTGATCGCAAGGTCGCGGCCCCAATAATCGGGATTGCGCTTAAGCGTTATGCTCTTGCCGGGATCCACTTCGCCGACGAGATAGGGGCCGCTCCCCAGCGGCGCCTGGAACGAAGTCTCCTCGAATGTCTCGGGCTTGACCGCGTGCTTTGCGAGCACCGGCATCAGTCCGAGGATGAGCGCAAGCTCGCGGTCGTCACTGCCGGAGAGATCGAAGCGCACCGCCTGCTCGCCGAGCGCTTCGGCCTTGGCGACCTTGGCGTAATAGGTGCGATGATTCGGCCGGCCTTTGTCGCGCAGAAGCTGCCACGAGAAGATGATGTCCTCGGCGGTGACCGGTTTGCCGTCGGAGAACTTCGCGGCGGGATCGAGGTGGAAGGTGACGTAGCTGCGTTGGGCGTCGGTCTCGATCGCTCGCGCGATCAACCCGTAAAGCGTAAACGGCTCGTCGTAGCCGCGCGCCATCAGGCTCTCGATCACGTAACCGCGGATCGACGGCGGCGCGATGCCCTTGACGATCAGGGGATTGAGGCTGTCGAAGGTGCCGAGCACGCCTTGTACCAGGCGGCCGCCCTTGGGCGCGGCGGGATCGGCATAGGGCAAGCGCGTGAAGCCCTCGGGTAGCGCCGGCGCGCCGTGCATGGCAATGGCGTGCCGGGGCTCGGCGGTGTGTGCTTGGCGCAGCGCACCGGGGCTGCCGCAAATGGCGAGGGCGATGAGCAAGACGCTGCCCGCCGCGGCACGGTTTCGCGACCCGCGCGGGCGGATCAGAGGAACGCAAAGAGGCAAGCTCACGGCGGCAATGCGACTCGGAGATTTCGGCAAGTATTTCCACCAAATAGGTCAAGCCGAGGCAGCTTGGCTCGGATTTGAAGCCAGTCGCGGCCGTTGCCGCGATCTTCTCGTACCATAACGCGGCGGCGTTATGGCTTTATCGGAGGCTTGAAATGGGCTATCAGGCCGCTGCCCGGCGTCACGCTCTTGCCGCATTTGGTGCCGACACAGCCTTAATATGGGGCAGCCGTTCCGGCGCGGGACGCTGGGAGAACGGTCAGCAAGAGGATCTGTCGATGGATCATCGGTTGGTTTCTGCGCCGGCCCGGCCGGCCGCATGCGCGTTCGCCGTCGCGGCGGCAACGGCCATGCTCACCGCATTGATCGGCTCCGCGGCCTTTGCGCAAGCTCCGCCGGCAACCCCAGCGCCCGCGGCACCCAAAGCCGCGCCCAAGGCGGCGCCCAAGGCCGCGCCTGCACAGAAACCGGCTGAGGCTCCCGCCCCGCAAGCGCAGCAGGGCCAGGGCCAGGGGCAGGCGCAGGCCGAGCAGCCGCAGCTCATCTTTTCACCTTGGACCAAGTTCTGCCTGAAGGGCCAAGAGGCGAATGCCAAGCAGGTGTGTTTCACCGGCAAGGACGGCCGGGTCGAATCGGGCATGCCGGTGGTCGCGGCCGTGCTGATCGAACCGGAAAACGAGCCGAAGAAAGTGCTCCGCGTGACCTTGCCCCTTGGCATGTCAATCCAGCCCGGCACTCGGGTGATCGTCGACAACGGCCAGCCCATGACTGGGCCTTACGTCATCTGCTTCAATAATGGCTGCATGGCGGACTATGAAGCGAGCGGCGAATTGATCGGCAAGTTGAAGAAAGGGCAGGGCTTGGTCATTCAAGGGATCAATGGCGCCGGCCAGGCCATCAGCCTCGTGGTTCCGCTTACGGATTTCGCCAAGGCCTATGACGGCCCACCCACCGATCCCAAGAAGTTCGAGGAACAGCAGAAGCAGTTGCAGGACGAATTGCAGAAGCGGGCCGAGGAGGCACGCAAGAAGCTCGAGAGCCAGCCGCAAGCGCCACCCACGGCACCCCAGGCAGCGCCCACAAGGTAACGCAGGCGCACAGACTGGAGGAGATCGAGGCGCGCCTTGGGCGCGCCTCTTTGTTGTGAGCAGCAAGCATGTCATACCGCCTGCCAATGAAACGCCGAGTCATTTTCGCTGCGCGGATGGTTGGTCTTGGGCTCGGTGGGCTTGCCGCGACCGCTGCGATGATCGTCGGCACATCTCATTGTGTTGCCCAGCCGGGCGTTCCGAAAGCGCAACCCAAGGCGAAGCCGAAGGCGGCCCCGGCTCCGACCCCGCAGGCGCAACAGGGCGGACAGCCCGATCTGACCTACTCCTTCTGGACCAAGATTTGCCAGAAGGGGCCGGAGGCAGATGCCAAGCAGGTCTGCTTCCTCGCCAGAGACGCTCACTTGGAGTCGGGCATGCCGGTGGCCGTGGTGGTGCTGGTCGAGCCGGAAGGAGAAGCGAAAAAACTCCTGCGCGTCACGTTACCGCTTGGCGTAGCGCTCCAGGCCGGCACGCGTGTGATCATCGACAATGGTCAGCCGCTCACCGGTCCCTACCTGATCTGCCTCTCCAACGGTTGCATGGCCGAGTACGAGGCCAGCAACGAGCTGATTACCAAGATGAACAGCGGTCAAACGCTGCACGTGCAAGGCATCTATGGATCGGGTCAACCCATCAACATCCCCATGCCGCTCGCCGATTTCGCCAAGGCGCATGACGGACCGCCCACCGATCCTAAAGAGTTGGAGCAGCAGGAAAAGAAATAGGTGACCCAAGCCACGCCGGCGACCGATGCCAACGGGTGGTCGCGGGAAAATCTGCGCAGGCGCGAGCAAAAACGACACCTCGCAGCCTCGACTGCCTCCATGGGTCAATGCAACAGTGAATTGCGGGGGCGGTAGCTGCCCTTCTCGTCCTGCTCGAACACCTCGGCGACCTGCGGATGGCGCACAGGTTCGCCGGACGTATCCGGCAACAGATTCTGCTCGGAAACATAGGCGATGTATTCGGTCTCCGCGTTCTCCGCGAACAGGTGGTAGAACGGCTGGTCCTTGCGCGGACGAACCTCCGCGGGGATCGACTGGTACCATTCCTCCGTATTGTTGAACTCGGGATCGATATCGAACACGACGCCGCGAAACGGAAACAGGCGGTGGCGAACCACCTGACCGATCTTGAATTTGGCGTTGCGCGTCTTGCTCATGCTCAAATCGACATAATCCAGGTTTGCGCGCCACACCAGGGGTTCAAAAGCCGTAGCGCGCCGCCCCGTCCGGGTCCTTGGCCGCGACCGAGCGGGCCAGATCGACCATGACCTTGGCCTGCTTCCAAGTCGCATCGTCTTGCATTTTGCCGTCGATTATCACCGCGCCGGTGCCGTCAGGCATGGCCTCGATGATCTTCCTGGCAAAAGCAACCTCCGCCGGATCGGGCGAGAACACGCCCTTGGCGATCGGCACTTGGCTCGGATGCAGCGTCCAGACCCCGACGCAGCCCATCAGGAAGGCATTGCGGAACTGCGTTTCGCAGGCCTGCGCGTCGGAGAAATCGCCGAATGGGCCGTAGAACGGCTTGATGCCCGCCGCGGCGCAGGCATCGACCATCTTGGCCAAGGTGTAGTGCCAGAGGTCCTGCTGAAACGCGGCGCGCGGTCCATCCCCGGGGGTGGCGTCGGCGAGAACTTTGTATTGCGGATGTCCGCCGCCGACACGCGTCGTCTTCATCGCGCGCGAGGCGGCAAGATCGGCCGGACCGAGGCTGATGCCGTGCATGCGCGGCGACGCCACCGCGATATCGGCGACATTGTCGACGCCTTCGGCAGTCTCCAGAATGGCGTGGATCAGGATCGGCTTTTTGATCGAGTGCTTCGCTTCCAGTTGAGCGAGGAGCTGGTCGAGATAGTGGATATCCCAGGGGCCTTCGACCTTGGGCAGCATGATCACGTCGAGCCTCTCGCCCACCGCGCCGACGATCTCGACCACGTCGTCGAGTATCCAAGGCGAGTTGAGTGCGTTGACGCGCGTCCACAGGCCGGTTGTGCCGAAGTCATTGGCGTTCGCCATCGCAATGAAGCCCGCGCGTGCTGCCTGCTTGGCGTCAGCGGGAATTGCGTCCTCGAGGTTGCCGAGCACCACGTCGACCTCCGCGATCAGCTCCGGCACTTTGGCACGCAGCTTCTCGATGTGCGGCGGCACGAAATGGATCATGCGCTCGAGCTTCACCGGCAGCTCGCGCAGCGGCGCTGGCGCGCCGGTCGCCAGCGGCTTGAAGAAGTTGCGCGGGAGCTTCATCTGCCTAATCCCTCGTCTCAAACGGGGTGTGTTCTCGACTACGGTATGAAGGAACGCCCAGGTCTCGCCAAGCGCTTTTACAAACAAGCGAGGAAGTGGATGAGCGCAAGGGCGGCAGCGCGCCTGCGCGAGCGCGAGGGGAAATTGCTGCGCTTCGGCTCGGCTCTGTCCGGGGTTGCCGTTGAAACCGCAAGATCCCGGCTGCGACCCATGATTTTGCGGTCAGGCGCTACTGCAGCGGGATATTGGCTTGCCTGATCACCTTACCCCAGAGCTCCGTCTCCTCGACGAAGAATTGCGCCGCCTCGCTGCGGCTTTTGGTGACGGGCTCCATCTGAATTCCGCGCGTCTTTTCGGCCACCTCCGGCCGAGCGAGGATTTCGATCAAATCGCGATTGATCTTGTCGGCCAGGACCGCAGGCGTCTGCGGCGGCGCGACCATGGCGTACCAAGTGACAGCGCGATAGCCCGGCAAGCCCGACTCGGCAACGGTGGGAACCTCCGGCAATTCCCGCACGCGCTGCGTCGTGCCGACCGCCACGATCTTGACCTTGCCATCGCGATGAAGCGCAAGCGAAGTCGTCGGCGTATCGAACATCATGTCGACGTGTTCCGCGATGAGATCGTTGAGGGCTTGGCTCAACCCTCGATACGGGATCTGCGCCGTCTTGATGCCGGCGAGCATTTCGAGCTGGACGGTCGACAGATGCCCGACCGAGCCAACGCCCGGCGTCGCGGAGGTGATCTTGCCCGGATTGGACCGGGCGCGCACGATCAGTTCCGCAACCGTCGAAGCCTCGAAGTTCTTGCGCAGCACGAGCACGTAAGGACCCGTTGCCAGCAAGGCGATCGGCACCCAACGCGCCGGCTCATAGCCCATCTCCTTGTAAAGAAAAGCGTTGGTCGCGATGGGGCCGGGCGAAGCCAGGAGCAACGTGTAGCCGTCCGGGGTTGCGCGCGCGACCTCGGCGGAGCCGATATTGCCGGCCGCGCCGCCGATATTCTCCACGATTGCCGTTTGACCCCATTTGCGGCTGAGTTGCTCGGCGAGCAAGCGCGCGAGCGTGTCGGTGCCGCCGCCGGCAGGGTAGGGCACGACGATCCGTACCAGCCGCGCGGGATAAGCCTCTTGCGCGCGGCTCGTTTCGCTCGGCAGGAGGAGGGCGAGCGCCGCCAGCGCTACAAGAGAGACCTTGACCCCTCGCATCGGCGATTTCCCCGCGCCCCACGACGCTCAATGGAGCGCACAATGCTAGTTGAGGCAAAGCCTCGACACCAGCACGAGCCGACACGTGGCTTGCGCTGTGTTAGAGACGTGAAGACATCTTGGGGGGTGACCGTTGCTGATCAAGGACACTCGGGATTGGGTCGCGCGGGCGCGCGCGCTCGCGCCGATGGTCGAGGCCGCCGCCGGCCGCACCGAAAAGGAGAGGAAGATTCCGGCGGATGTCTTGTCGGCGATGCATGCTTGCGGCCTGTTCCACACGCTGCTGCCGGTGTCGCTCGGCGGCGGTGCCGTCGATCTCGTCACCTTCAATCAAGTTGTCGAGGCGGTCGCGGCGGCCGATGCAAGCCCGGGCTGGTGTCTTGCCCAGGCCGCCGCGAGCTCGCACGCGGCCGGATTTCTCGACCCGAAAGTTGCCCGCGAGGTTTTTGGGGCACCCGACGCGCTGATCGCGTGGGGACCGCCCGCGGGAGTGGCCAAGGCCATCGCCGTCGACGGCGGCTACCGCGTCACCGGCAAATGGCGATTTGCGAGCGGCAGCGCCAACGCAACCTGGATGGGCGGGCATTCGACGGTTTTCGAAACCGCGGATAAGCCACGCCGGGATGCAAAGGGCAATGCGATCAATCGCACCGTGCTCTTCCGCCGCGAGCTGGCGAACATCAAGAACACTTGGCACGTCACCGGGCTGCGCGGCACCTCGAGCAACG
>JAFAHL010000568.1 GCA_019237215.1 Hyphomicrobiales bacterium
CCTCGTTGCCGGCCGTCTCGCGGCTCGCGAATGCGCAAGGCTATCCAAGCCGGACGGTGCGCATAGTCGTCGGCTTTCCCCCGGGGCAGGCGATCGATATTTCCGCGCGTCTGATGGCGCAATGGCTGGGGCAGCAGCTCGGCCAGACATTCATTGTCGAGAACCGCCCGGGGGCCGCCGCCAATGTCGCTGCCGAGATGGTCGCGCGTTCTCCGGCCGACGGTTACACGCTTCTGGTCATTTCATCGAACAACGTGATCAACACCACGCTCTATGGCACCGTCGATTTCGCCCGCGAAATTGCTCCGATCGCCACCTTCGGCCGCGGCTATCAGGTTCTCAACGCCAATAATTCGCTGCCGGTCAAGACCGTCCCCGATCTCATCGCCCTGGCGAAGGCCGATCCTGGCAAGCTCAGCATGGCGTCTCCGGGAATTGGAAGTGCCGGCCATGTCGCCGGCGAGATGTTCAAGATGATGACGGGCGCGAACATGGTGCATGTGCCGTACCGC
This sequence comes from Hyphomicrobiales bacterium, assembly GCA_019237215.1. Taxonomy (GTDB): domain Bacteria; phylum Pseudomonadota; class Alphaproteobacteria; order Rhizobiales; family Xanthobacteraceae; genus VAZQ01. The sequence goes on from JAFAHL010000568.1 coordinate 513, forward strand.
GGCTCGGTGCCGGCGCTGACCGACCTCATGAGCGGGCAGGTCCAGGTCATGTTCGACAACCTGCCCTCGTCGATCGAGCACATCAGGGCTGGCAGCATTCGTGCGCTTGCGGTCACGCCGGCGACGCGCTCGCGGGTTCTGCCCGATGTTCCGACCATCGGTGAGTCGGTGCCAGGCTATGTGGGGGGCGGCTGGTCTGGAATTGGCGCGCCTGCCCACACGCCGACGGAAATCGTCGATCTGCTCAATCGCGAGGTCAACGCCGCGCTGGCCGATCCGAAGATCAAGGGCCGGCTCGAGAACCTGGGCAGCCCAGTTCTGATGATGTCACCTGCGGAATTCCGCAAGCTCATCGCTGAGGAGACCGAGCGGTGGGCGAAGGTGATCAAGTTCGCGAATATCAGACCGGAGTGAGGCGCTTGAGGGGTCGGTCGGAGCCCACGTTTTGCGACAACGAACGTGACCCGACCGTTTGAACTGAATGGCTGTCCATCACTGCGGCGCAATGCCGGCCGCTCGAATGACTTTACCCCATTTCGCGTTTTGCTCGGTGATGAAGGCAGCAAACTCGGCTGGCGTGTTCCATTGCGCCACGATGCCGAGCGCCATGAAGCGCTCAGCGGTTTGCGGCCGTTTAAAATCCGCGGCCAACGCGGCGTTGAGCTTATCGATGATCGGTTGCGGCGTGCCGGCACGGGCGAAGAAGCCCTGCCAGCTGCTGGCATCGTAGCCAGCTACCGTTTCGGCAAGAGGAGGCACGCCGGGCAGTTCCGGATTTCCCTTGGCCGACAGCACGGCGAGAGCTTTCAGCTTGCCAGCCTTGATGAGCGGCAACGCCGGCGGGATATCGACGAACTCCATCGAGACGTTGCCGCTGGCGATGTCGGTGAGGCCGGGAACTGCGCCTTTGTATGGAATATGGTGAATATCAGTGCCGGTCATGATCTTGAAATGTTCGGCGAAGATCTGATGCGGGGTGCCGATGCCCGACGACGCATACGTCAGTTCGCCAGGTTTGGATTTCGCGAGTGCTATGAGGTCTTTCACCGAGTTCACCGGTAGCGTCGGCGAGACGACGAGGGCGAATTGGGTCAGGCCAGTGAGCATGACCGGCGCGAAATCCTTTGCGAGATCATAGGAGATCGACTTCATCACATAAGGGAGCAGGATGATGATCGAGGGCGCGTGCAACAGCGTGTAGCCGTCAGGCGCGGTCTTGGCGGCATAGGAGATGCCGATGCTGCCGCCGGCGCCTGGTTTGTTCTCGATCACGAAGCTTTGGCCCAACGCGCGCTGCAGGACCTCTGCTTCGTATCGCGCCATGATGTCGGTTGATCCGCCCGGTGTGAACGGCACGACGACGGTCACCGGGCGGCTCGGATAATTGTCAGTGGCTTTGGCGTGCCAAGAGGCGGCGCCAATCAACGTGCACAAGACAGTCGCAAGCGCGATGGTCCCAGGGCGGCTCATGCTTTCCTCCCGGCACTGCTCACCTTAGACCTCTGCTCTAGTGGCGTACAAGCTGACAGCGCGTGACGATCGCCTGGACTGCGTGTCCCTTCGGCGGCCGTGGTCCCTGGTTTAACTGATCGCTCGGAAGGGGTAAGGAAAGTCATCATGCTGGAGCATCTCAATTCTACCCCACAAAAACCGAGCCGGGTGGTCGTGCTCGGCGCCTATGGCTTCGTCGGCGGCACCTGCGCGCGCCGACTGGCCGGCCGCGGCGTTCCGGTGCTTGCGCTCGACAAGGACGACATCGACCTGACGGCATCTGGGGCGGCCGAGCAATTGCAGATGCGGCTCGCGCCCGACGACGCGATCCTCGTCGTCTCCGCGCGCGCACCGTGCAAGGACACCGGCATGATGGTCGACAACATCCGTATCATGCATGCGGTCTGCACGGCGCTCGAGCGCGTAAGCGTCAACCACGTCGTCTATTTCAGCTCGGACGCGGTCTACAGCGACGCGCCCGTCCCGCTGACCGAAGAATCGCGGACCGAGCCCGGCTCCATGCACGGCACCATGCACCTCGCGCGCGAGCTGATGCTCAAGGCCACCGTCAAGGCGCCATTCGCGGTGGTGCGTTCGACCTTGATCTACGGGGAGGGGGATCCGCACAACGGCTACGGGCCCAACCGCTTTCGTCGGTTGGCGGCGGCAGGGCAGGAGATCGTCCTGTTCGGCGAAGGCGAGGAGCGGCGCGATCACGTGCTGGTCGATGACGTGGCCGAAATCGTCTGCCGCGTGATCGAGCATCGCAGTCGGGGGACGCTCAACATCGCAACCGGTGAGGTCTACAGCTTTCGGGACGTCGCCGAGCGCATCGCCGCCATGGCCAAGCCCGTGGTCGCGGTGCGCGGGACGCCGCGGCAGGGAGAGATGCCGCACGGCGGCTACCGGCCGTTCGACATCACGGCCTGCCGCCGCGCTTTTCCGGATTTCCGCTATACGTCGCTCGCCGACGGGTTGAACCAGGCGTGATGTGGCCGATGCGTCGCAGCACTTATGACCGCATGATGCGCGGCAGCAAGGCAGCTGCTTCCCGATCGCTTAGGACTGCTGGCCTTGGACCGGCACGGTGAAGCCCTGGCGCTCGAACGGCCGCCTGGCCGAGCGCAGATAGTTCAGGAACGCCTGCGCGTCGGCATTGGTCGACTGCTTCGTCAGCGCGATCGGGTAGATGATCGCAGGATGCGAGCTGTCGGGGAATGTACCCACGATCTTGACGCGAAGATCGGCAGCCACGTCGGTCTGATAGACGATCCCGAGCGCCGCTTTGCCCCGTGACACAAGCAGCAGGGCCGCGCGGACGGATTCCGCCTGTGCAATCTTGTCCTTGACGCTGTCCCACACGCCGAGCTTCTCGAGCGAGGCTTTGCCATATTTGCACGCGGGCACCGCGTCGATGTTGCCCATGGCAAGTAGGCCGCCGTTGAGCAGTGCTGCGAGGTCGAACCCCGGTTGGATGTTCACGCGGACGCTCGAGTCCCGGCGCGATCAGCACGAGCCGGTTTTCGAGCAGATTGAAGCGGGTGTCCCGCTTGATCAGATCCTTCTGCTGTGCGTAATCCATCCAATCGAGATCCGCGGAGAAGAAGATGTCCGCCGGCGCGCCCTGTTCAATCTGCTTGATGAGCGTGCTGCTGGCCGCGTAGGAAATGACCGCTTTCTTTCCGGTCTCGCGATGCCATTGTCTGGCAATCTCGTCGAGAGCGTTCTGCAAGCTTGCGGCCGCGAATACGACAACATCCTTGCCCTGCGCCGAGACTGGTTGAACTCCACCAGTCCACGCCAGCCCTGCGGCGACGAGCAGGGCGAGGCAAGCACGTCTTGTCGTCATC
>JAFAHL010000570.1 GCA_019237215.1 Hyphomicrobiales bacterium
CCATGCCGAGGCTTTTGTGAAATGCGATGGACCCCAGATTTGCCGGCGTGGTTATCGCCTTGACGTGGCTGCAACCATGCCGCCGAGCGAATTCCACGAAGTGGCCGAAAAGCTCGCCTGCGAGGCCTCGCCTACGGGCGGACGCCCGCACAGCGACCGCGTGCACGTATCCGACCGGTTCGGTTTGCGAGAGAAAGCCAAACAAATAAGCGACGACCTCCCCTCCGTTGCGAATGACGAATGCCGAGTTTCCAAACTCGTGAACGAGGAATGGATGGTGCAGGTGGCGGGTGTCCCGCGCGCCCCAAAATTCGTGCAGCTCATCGAGAATCTGGTTGTAGTCCTGCTGAGTGCACATCGAAATTTCTACGGGACTGCTCATCGACGCTCCGCTGGTATCGTGACTACAAGAATCCACCTGGCCGCGAGATCGCATCAAATGCGCCGGGAGCTTAGCATTTGGCAGCACGCCGGAGGCCCCACCGTTGCCGTCAAAGATATGATCCGTACCGGCTTGAGGCCTTCCATCAGTGCCGTTTGCGATCACAACGCACGGCTGGGTGTCGCTTCACGTCCCGACCAGCAGCATCACGCCCGCGACGGTGATCGTCACGCCGACGACGTGCGCAATCGTGACGCGCGCCGCGCGAAGCAAAATTGCCGCAAACGCCAGGGTCACCAACGGATAAGTTGCAACGAGCGGCGACACCAACAGCACCGGCCCGTGCGCCAGCGCCGCGTACAACGCGAGAACGCCGAGGCCATTGCAGGCGCCCACGCAGCCAAACCACAGCCGGCCGGCGCGCTGATTCCCGCTCGGCAGCGTGTGCTTGCCGGTCACGGCGACGCCGATCACGACCAGGCTCGACATCAGATAACCGATCAGCACCGCCGCGAAAGGGCTGGGCCACAGCGCCAGGCCGAGCTTGGTGATCGGATGGGTGAGCCCGCGAATTCCCGCTATCCCGATCGGCAACAGCATCGCCCCGAGGTGCCAGCGCGTGCCGAGCCAGTCCCGATTGACCGACAATGTGATCACGCCGATCACGATCATGGCGATGCCGAGCGCCTGCAGCGGGCGCGGCACTTCATTGAACAGGAACGCGGCAACAGCGACCGCGAACAGCGGGGTCGAATTGCTAAGCGCTCCGGAAACGCTCGGCCCCATGCGCCGATTGGCCTCGAACGTCAGCAACGTGACGGTGGCGGGAAACAACAGGCCGACCAGGACAAAGATCAACGCGGCGCGCGGGTCCCATCCATCCCAGTCGAGCATGAACGGCGCCAGTGCCGAAAACAGCACCGCGGAGGTCGGGATGCTGACCGACGCCCCGCGGCTCGGCGGCACGTGGCGCAGACCAAATTGGGTCAGCACCAGCGCGAGACCGAAGAGAAAGGAGGCGCATAGCGCCAGCACTTGCGGGTTCTCGAGCAAGTCGCAGCCTTTGAAGTCGGGCGCCGCTAGCCAAGCAAGGCTATGCGATCAGGCAAGGCCAAAGAACTGGTGATCTTCCGAGAGATCTCATAAGATCTCCTTATGGCCCGAGATGTCGACACCGCCGCCTTGCGCTGCTTCGTCACTGCCGTCCGCGCCGGCAGCATGGGCCGCGCCGCCGAGGCCCTGGGGCGCACCCAGCCCGCGATCAGCCAGCAGCTTCGCCGACTGGAAGATATCCTCGACTGCTCGCTCCTGCGCCGCAGCGCAAGGGGTGTCGTCGTGACGCCGGAAGGCGAGGCCTTTCTGCCCCTCGCCGAGCGGATTCTCGCGCTCAACGACGAGGCGCAGGCGCATGTGCGCAGCCGCGCCGGCAGGGGCAGCGGACGGCGGCGCATCGGATTGCTGGAGGATATAGCGGCGAGCGGGCTGCAGATGGCGCTCGCGGATTTTGCCCATGTGCACCCCGAGCTCGAGCTCGACGTAACGGTCGCCGACGGCGACGCGATGCGGGGCGCTTACCGCGCGGGCAAGCTCGATCTCGTGCTGTCGGACTCCCTGTTGGTGGGACAGACGCCGCGCAAGCGCAGGACTTGTCCGCTGGTCTGGGCCGCGGCGCCGTCGTTCGATCCGTCAGCGCGGGAACCGCTCCCGCTGGTGCTGTTCCGCCATCCGTGCGAATGGCGGGTGCGCACCGTGCAGGCGCTCGATCGCTGCGGACGCGGCTGGCGCGCCGCCTTCGAGAGCGGCAGCTTGATCGCGATCCAGGCAGCGGTGCGCGCCGGTGTCGGCATCGCCACGCTCCTGCCCGGCAACGTCGAGGCGGGCATCGTGGTGCTCGATCCGCGCGCCTGCCGTCTTCCCGCTGCGCCGCGCGTCGACCTCGCGCTCTACCGCCGCCCCGCTTTGCGAAACGATCCAGTCGCCGACTTCCTCGAGAACCTGCTCTGGAAGGCGGCGG
>JAFAHL010000194.1 GCA_019237215.1 Hyphomicrobiales bacterium
AGGATGCCCAGCAGGTTCTGCACGTGGTGGCCGACCTCGTGGGCGATCACGTAGGCCTGCGAGAATTGGCACGACTTGCTGCCGGCATCGCAAGCGCGGAAGCGTCGCTCGAGATCCTGAAAGAACGAGGTGTCGAGATAAACCTTGTGGTCGTTCGGGCAGTAGAACGGCCCCATCGCGGATTGCGCGAACCCGCAGGCCGAGCGCGTGGCGCCGGAGAACATCACGAGCGTGGGCGGCTCGTAGCTCTTGCCGTATTGTGCGAAAATTTTCTGCCACTGTGCCTCCGTGCTCCCGAGCACGGCCGACACGAACTGTCCCATCTGATCCGAGGGCGCTCCGGTTTGAGCGCTATCACGCGGTGCCGGAGAAGGCTGCTGTTGCGAAGTCCCTCCGCCCGTCAAGATCTCGGCGCCGCCGATCAGCACGCTCGGATCGATGCCTAGCCAATAGCCGACAAGGCCGAGCACGATGATGGTGCCAATCCCGAGGCCGCCGCGACCTCCGGGGATGCGAAAGCTTGTACCGCCGTCCTCGCTCCGCCGATCCTCAACGTTGTCGCTGCGCGGCAATTCATCGAGACGCATTTTCCGCCCTCCTACGCCCGTACGTCCACGGCCGGCTCAACTGCGCCACGGCTTTTCCTTCTTCTAAATGAATTGCCACCACTCGATGAAGGATCGTCATCCGATCCGTCATCGGCAACCGTTCACCGCGTCTGCTGGCTCGCCATCATGCTCTTCACCAGTCCGGCGATGATTGTGAGGATCGCGCCTCCGGCGCCGCCGCCGACGATCTGACCCGCGAGAGCGCCGACATCGAGCCCACCCCCGGCCGCCGCGCTGGCAATCGCCGGAATGATCGCTTGCAGAAGCTGACCGCCGCCGACGCCGCCGATGGCGCCGGCGATGGTGTTACCGAGATTGCCCAGATTGTAGTCCTTCAGCGCGGCCCCAGCGGCGTTCCCGCCGACGACTCCCGCGATGAGCTGAATGATCAGATTGACGATCGTTTCCATAGCGCCCACCTTTCCCTTGCAGAGAGACGTTGTCCCCGCTGCCGAGATCACTCCACCCTTTCCCGGCATGCCGGGTCTTGCGAGTGTCTGACGAAGCGCTTCGTGTTGCCGGTCTCGTCGGCCGCACGCGTGGATCGATCGCCCGCCTACACGATCGTCAATAAAGCTGTTCTCGGGATCGGATGCATGGCTTTGCTCGCTTGACGCGTCCGTCGATAAGCCCGCGCAGCGCGCTGCAACATGAAGCACGATCGATGTTGCGCCGACGCGTGTGCGAATTGCATCACAAGTCCGTGAAGCCGTGATGAAAGCGCGTCAGAGACGCTGACCAATGCGCAAAAGAATAATCCATAAGCTGGGGCGGAATGACGTTTGAATCTAATCGGTTGAAACGCAGTTCCGGGGCAGGAGCACCATGCGGTTTCCGAGGCACAGCGGAACGCGGTAATGGCCGGATCACAACAGCCACCACTATGCTTGCATATTCCTGTCACCAGGCTCACAGCAAATCTAGCTATCGAAAAAACCTCTCCACCATGCGCCACGCAAGATGCGCGGAAACGAGCGCGCGGCGCCATGGGGCGGATGGCAACAGGAGGAAAAGATGAGCGTCTTCGGGAGCATCGTATCGGCCATTTTCGGTTCCAAGCATGCGCCGGGTGCGACTGCGACGGCCGGGTCGTCTTCGGCGCCGCGTTCATCCCCATCCGCCGGGACGGCTACCGGCGCAACGGCGGCAAAGCCGATCTCGAAGGCTGATGTCGACGCGATCCTTGCGAAACTCGCCGACGAGCAAGATGAAGATCTTGATTGGAAGACCTCGATCGTCGACTTGATGAAGCTGCTGAAATTGGACAGCAGCCTCGGCGCCCGCAAGCAATTGGCGCAGGAACTCGGCTACACCGGCGCGCTCGATGGCTCGGCCGCGATGAACGTCTGGCTGCAAAAGCAGGTCATGACAAAGCTGGCCGAGAGCGGCGGCAAGGTGCCCGACAGTCTCAGGGCGTAGTCGAGCGCGGCTTGGGGCGTGGCTCCATCGTGCTCGGGGTGTAGCCGTCGATCAGTGGTGAACGACAACCATCTTGCCGCCGGCTTGGTTTGCCTCCATGGCGCGGTGAGCTTCGCGGATCTCGTCGAATTTGAAGATCCTGGCCGGCTTGACGTCGAGCCGGCGCGCCACAGCGTCCGCAGCAATCTGTTGAAGAGGCACGTCCGAGAGCGGGAAGCCTGGAGTTCCGAACACGAAGCTGCCGAAGAACGTCAGATAGACGCCGCTCGCCATCTGCAGCAGCGGGTTGAAGTCGGGGATCGGATCGAGACCGCCGAGCCAGCCGGCAAGACAGGAACGGCCCCCGCGGCGAAGCATGGCAAGCGAGTCGAGCATGACGCTGTTACCCACCAAGTCGAGCACCGCATCGATCTTCTTCGCCTCCGCGATGTGCTTCGATAAATCGCGACGTTCGATTTCGCAGCGCTCGGCTCCCAACTTCTCGAGCTTGGAGAAGCGATCGCGGTTACGGGTCGTCGCAATTACTCGAACTCCGGCGTTGACGGCCATCTTCAGCGCGGCCTGACCGAATGACGAGGTGGCGCCGCGGATGACGAGCAACTGACCGCTTTCGATTTCGAGATTGCGGAACAGACACGTCCAGGCAGTTGCGTAGGTTTCTGGAATCGCGGCGAGCTCGGCCCACGGCAGGTCCGATTCGATCAGCGCGACGTTTGAAGCGGGCGCGCGGGTATATTCGGCGTAGCTGCCGTTGATTGTGCGGCCGAGGCCGCCCATCAGCGCGGCTACTTTCGCGCCGACCGGAAACTCGCCGCCCGGGGAGGATTTCACCAGGCCGACGCACTCGATGCCGCTCACCGGCGCGGCTTCGGCCCACTCGCCCCGGCGCATGTGCAGCTCAGCGTGGTTGAGCCCGAACGCCTCGATCTGGATGACCACTTGGCCGGCCTTGGGCTCCGGCGCCGGAATATCCTTGTAAACCAGGCTGTCCAGCCCGCCGAATTTCTCGAGAACGATGGCCCGCATGACGATTCTCCATTTGATCGGCCGCACCCACCCGCTCGACTTCAGGCGTGGTCGCTGGGTCTACGAAATCAGGCGAGGAAGTCGCGGATTGCTGTTGCGATCTCGGCGGCATGCGTCTCCAGCGCGAAGTGCCCGGTATCGAGAAAGCGCACGACCGCCGCGGGGAGGTCGCGCTTGAAGGCTTCGGCGCCGGCCGGCAGGAAAAACGGGTCGTTCTTGCCCCACATCGCCAAAAGCGGCGGCATATGCGTGCGGAAGTATTCCTGGAATGACGGATACAGCGCGACGTTGCTCTTGTAATCGCCGAAAAGGTCGAGTTGCACTTCGTCCGCACCGGGACGGGCCAAATAAAAGTTGTCGAGGTTCTGACCATCCGGCGACACCATCGTTTGGTCGGGTACGCCGTGCGTGTACTGCCAGTGGGTCGTCTCCGGAGTAAGGAAGGCGCGGAGCGCCTTCCGGTTCGCCTGCGAGGGGTCTTGCCAGTAGGCCCTGATTGGACTCCAGCCCGCGCTAAGACCTTCCTCGTAGGCGTTGCCGTTCTGCGAGATGATCGCAGTGACCCGTTCAGGGTGGCTAACGGCG
>JAFAHL010000219.1 GCA_019237215.1 Hyphomicrobiales bacterium
ATGCTCAACATCGAGGACGTGCTCGACATCCTCTCCACGCCGCTGCTGGGCATCATTCCGGAAAGCGAGGAGGTGCTGCGCGCATCCAACCTCGGCTCGCCGGTCACGCTCAACAATGCAGCCAGCGCCGCGGCACGCGCCTATGTCGATGCCGCTCGCAGACTCAAGGGCGACGACGTGCCGATGTCGATCCCCAGCGACCGCAAGGGTCTGCTCGACAAGCTGTTCGGACGGAGAGCGGCATGAACGTCTTTAACTTATTCCGGCGTCGCGGCTCCGCCCCGGTCGCGCGCGAACGGCTTCAGATCCTGTTGTCCTATGAACGGGCGGCGCGTGGTCAGTCCGACCTGCTCGCCATTCTGCGAGAAGAAATCCTGGCCGCGCTCACCAAGCATATTACGGTCGAGCGCGAGAACGTTCAGGTGCGGATGGATCGCGGCGAGAGCGTCTCCACGCTCGAGATCGAGGTCGAAATCCCCAATTCAGCCGGCATGTTGCTGGCGACCGCATCGTAAGCGGGCACGTCAACGGCTCGGCTGCAAAACCCACCTGCCATCTGCAACGTGCTCGACGGCGCTCGCACAACCGGCACGACCCGGTCGCGGGATTGCGCCGGCAGCGCTTACCTCACCAACCAAAGCCCTCGACCGCGACGAGCCTGCATTGTTTGGGCTCGTTCGTGCGTGATTTCGCGGCCACAGCTCGAATCTTCGTCATCGCAAGGCCCAATTTTTGCCGGCTCCGCCCCGGAGACTATGGTACGCTTTGCAACGGCCGATCATCCATGGGCGGAGTCAGTGCGATGAGTGCGTATGCTCCCGACAAAGCAGGCACGATTGTCCCGTTTGCGCCTGCGCCTAAAGGGCGACACGATACCGGTATCGTGGCCGATGACTCCGGGCGCACGATCGTGGCCATGCTGCAAAAGGCTGCCGACATGGCCAACGAAGACTGCAAACGCGCCATGGACTTGGCGCATAAGCTCTCGTTTCAACTTCGATCGTCCGAAGAACGATTGAGGGAAGCCGAGGCCGAAGCCGCGCACTTTCGCGATCGCGCGGCCCGCGCCGAGGCATGGCTCGTGCGCATCCACAACGAAGTCGAGCAAATGTTCTTTCCTAAGAAAGAGCGTGACCCGCACGGCGCGTCGCGGCCATGAGGTGCCGACCATTCCACGATCCCGTCGAACACCGCCTCGTCATGCCCGGCTTTGGCTTCGATCGACCGGGAACGCCGCTCGCCTAGGGTCCGCTCCGATGGCTCTTTCAGCGCCAAACAGGCGCGGGCTGTGGTTCGCGCTCGGTGCTCTCGCCTGCCTCGTATTGCCAGCAGTGCCGGCCGCGGCGATCGTCGGCGGTGCACCCTTCGCCGATCGAGCGATCGCGCGGCACGTGGTGCTGATCGTGGGCGGACACAGCTTATGTACCGGCGTCGCGATCGCGCCCGATCTCGTGCTTACGGCCGCACACTGCGTGCTGAGCAACGGCAAATATCGACTGCTGGCGTTCGACGGCCGCCGTCCCGTGGTGAAGGACGTCGCGAGCGTCGCTCCCCACCCGCAGTTCTCGCTACGGGCCGATGCCCCCGACCTGGCGCTCGTCAAGCTTGCGCCGCCGCTGGCGGCGAATCTCGCGCCTGCCACGTTCAGCGACCGCCGGGCGCCGCCTTCGGTCGGCGACCGGTTCATTGTCGCGGGCTTTGGTGTCGGGGTGCAAGGTGATGGCAAGACCGCCGGCAGGCTGCGCGCGGTCACGCTGGTCGCGACCGACCGGCCAAGCTCCCAGCAACTCAGCCTGATCGATCCGCGCAAACTCGGCGAAAGCGCCGGCTTCGGCGTCTGCAACGGCGATTCCGGCGGGCCGGTGTTCGACGAGCGAGACCGCGCCCTAGTCGGGATCGTGAGCTGGTCGGGGCGCACCGACGGCGAACCCGTTTGCGGCTTCGTCACTGGGGTCATACCGCTCGCGCGCTACCGTTACTGGATCCTGGAGACGGCAGCGAGACTGGGGTCGCCCCTGGAGCCATGATCCGGATCGCGATCGTTCTCGGCTGCGTCTGCGCGCTTGCGTCGTCGGGCACTGCCATGGTCGGCGGCGCGCCGCCGACGAGCGAGGGCGCGGGACGAGCGGTCGTCATGTTGACCGGCTCGCACGGCACGTTCTGCTCGGGGGTCGCGCTCGGGCGCGAGCTCGTTCTCACCGCGGCGCATTGCGTGCTGCCCGGCGCCGACTACAAGCTGGTCGAATTCGATGGCGCGCGGCAGCCCGCGCTCAAAGACCTCACGGTCATCGCGCGCCATCCCGACTTCGACGTGAATGCGGTGCTGCGCCATCGCGTCACCGCGGACGTCGCGCTCGCCAAACTCGCCGCGCCGCTCAGGCTCGTTCCCGCCGTGCTGGCGCCGGCAGGCGGCTCGGTCGCCGCCGGCGACCGCTTCGTCGTGGCCGGCTATGGCGTCGCCGTGCATGGCGACGGCAAGACTGACGGCACGGTGCGCGCCGCGACGCTTGTCGCCACCGGTCAGCCGGGAACGCTGCAAATCAGGCTCGCCGACCCCGCCACCAAAGGCGCGCGCGCCGGACTCGGCGCCTGTACCGGCGACTCCGGCGCGCCGGTCTATCGCGACGTCGGCGGCGCCCTGGCGGTGATCGGCGTGGTGAGCTGGTCGACCGGCCCGGCTTTGAGCGAAGGCTGCGGCGGTCTAACCGGCGTCACGCCGCTCGCGCGCTACCGCGCGTGGCTGGTAGAGCAGGCGGGGAAAATGGGCTCGCCGCTCGCTCCCTAAGCCGAACCTCGATCGTGCCCGGCCGAGGCCGCGATGGCACGCAGGTCAACGGCAATCGACGGATACTTCGCCGCGAGTTCCTCGACATTGCCGGTCTCGACGTCGGCGGGCATCACGCCCGGCCACTCGGTGCTGGCGCCAAGGAACCATCGGCGCCGCCCCATCACGCGCGCGGTGTGAAACGTATCGCCGGGGATGAAGAGCTGTAGGTGTTCCCCGCCGCGCAGGTTCGGCCCGACCACAACGCGGTCGGTCGTGCCGTCGCCGCGCAGCAGCAAGACCTCGAGCGGATCGCCGAGGTAGTAGTGGTAGAGCTGATCATTGCGGATGCGGTGCAGGCGCACCGGTGCAGTCGGCGTCACCATGAAATAGAGCGCGGAGCCCATCGGCCGTGCGTGGGAAAACGGCGGCGGCAAACCGCCGGCCGCGATCGATTGCGAACTGAGGTAGGTAATCCACACGGAACCGCACGTGGCATGCGGCTCAAGTCTCAGTAAAGTGAGAATCTCGTCAGCGGTGAGTTCATCGACCATCGCGCGTCCTTCGGCTACGGTCATATAGGGCGTTGATTGCGCTTGGCCCATCTGCGCCACAAAGAGCGGAGCGTAC
>JAFAHL010000343.1 GCA_019237215.1 Hyphomicrobiales bacterium
CGCGCAGCTCGCCCGCCGGCGCGGATGCGAACAATCCCCGCGCCAGCAGGCGCGCGAGCCGCGGCGGCGAGGCCGCGCGCAAGCGCTTGAGCGCTGGGATCAGCCGCACCTCGGTCGCGGTGAAATCGCTGCCGAAGGGAAACGGCGGCAGCAGGCCCTCGTCGCGCGCTCCCGCGAGCGCGCGGGCGATGCGCTCGGGCGTGTTGTCGCGGCAGGCGGCAGGGAGCTCGAAGCCGCGCTCGATCTTGCCGGCATCCCGCGCCCGCCGCAGCAGCTCATCTTGGAAACGCGAATCGGCGATCGCGAGCATGGCCGCGATCACGTCGCGGTCGCTCTTGCCGCGCAAATCGGCGACGCCGTATTCCGTCACCACGAGGTCGCGCAGATGGCGCGGGATCGTGGTGTGGCCGTAGTTCCACAGGATGTTCGAGGTCGTGCGCCGCCTGGCCGTGCGCGTCGCGCGCAGCAGGATGATCGAGCGCGCGTCCTCCAACGCAAAACTTTGCGCGACGAAATTGTATTGCCCGCCCACGCCGCTGACGACCTGGCCGTTCTCCAGCGCGTCCGAGATCGCGGCGCCGAGCAAGGTCGCCATCATCGCGTTGTTGACGAAGCGCGCCTTGACCCGCGCGCGGCGCTTGCCGGCCTCGTCGCCGTAGAGCTCGTTGACGAACGAGACCGCGCCCATGCGCAGCTTGGCGAGCTCGGCCGGCGGCATTTCCCGCAGCGCGCGGTAGAACGCGCGCGAGCCCAGGAAGAACGCCGCGTGCAGCAACGCGCCGTCGACCTCGCGCTTGAGCACGCCCGCGCGCATCAAATCGAGAAAGCCCTCGACCAACATCTCGCTCACGCCGTAGAGGCCCACTTCGAACGGCGCGCTCTCGCGCAGATCCGCGGGCGCGCGATCGGCGGGATCGAGCCGCGCCGCGAGAGCGCGAAACTCCGCGTTGCGCCGGTGCCGCAGGATGAGCGCGTGCGCCACCGCGTCGCCGAGCGATCCGATGCCGAGCTGGAGCGTGCCGCCGTCGGCGACCGTGCGCGCCACATGCAAGCCGGCGGCATAGTCGGCGAGATCGATCGCCTCGCGCGGCGGCGCGAACAAGCGAAAGTCCGTGGCCGGGCCTTCCAGCATCAGGTCGAATTCGCTTTCCGCGATGTCGCCGTCGCCTCCCATGAAGGGCAGCTCCGAATTGACCTGTCCGACGAAGAGAAAGTCGCACTCCTTGCGCGCGCGGCACGCAAGCAGATCGAGCGTGAGGTCGGGATTGCAGCTCAGACTCAGCCGAGTCTCGCCGCCGCGCACGCGCTTGGCGACGAGCTGCGCCACCACGTTGACGCCGCGGTCGAGCACGTAGCGCAGCGCATGGGTGTAGTTGGCGCAGACGTAGCTCTGCTGCGCGGCGGCGATGCCGAGCCGCGTGCCGGCCGCGAAGAAGAACTCGTCGACCTTGACGTTCGGCGGCAGCGTGCCCGCGTGCAGCGCCAGCGCGTAGGCGAGCTCGGGATAGCCCGCGAACACGCGGTCCACGATCGGCGCGAGGAAGCGCCGTTCGAGGTCGCCCTTGCCGCGCGGCTTCTCCAAGGTGAGCGCGGTGAAGATGCGAAGCTTGATCGAGGGATCGGCGGCCGCGCGCGCAAACAGCGCGTTGGCGACGTGATTGGCCTTGCCGAGGCCGAGCGGCATCGCCAGCTCGATATTTTTGCCGACGCGCGCGATGATCGCGTCGGCCGCCCGATCCGGTTCTTCGAACGCGACGGGCGCGGTGCCGCGGTTCATACCGGCCCTTTCAGTCCGTCATGATGCTTGATGCATAATCGCGCCACGCACTCGGTGTATTCCCCTTCCCCGCCTGCACCGAACTCGGGTTTACCCGAGTTCGGCCAGCCTTAGTCGGCCGAAGTCGGATATATCCGACTTCGGCTGGAGGGATAGGGAGGGGGCATGCAACAAGATCGAGGGGGCTTGCAAAAAGATTCATATGCGCACGCTTACCCCCTCCCCACCCCTCCCCCGCAAGCGGGGGAGGGTGCAGACCGAGTTCGCCGCTCGCGCTGATTCCACTTCACCTGAAAAAGCTTTGGCGGCGAGAGCCGAATCACGAACGCTCGGCGTCATGCCAGGAGATCCCAGCCCGGATCGGGCCGGAAGCGCTCGCCGTAGCGCTGCGCCAATCGTTCGAGCTCGGCGCGGATGTCGGCGACGCCGCGCGCGCGCGCGTAGTGCATGGGCCCACCGCGGAACGGCGCGAAGCCGGTCGCGAAGATCATGGCGCCGTCGAGCGTGTCCTCGTCCGCCACCACGCCCTCGCGCAAACAGCCGACGCAGACGTCGAGCATGGGAAGAATAAGGCGGTCCGTCATCTCCGGCGTGGGCTTGGGCGCCTCGCGCTCCTTCACCGGCTCGCCGCGCCGCCATTCGTAGAAGCCCTGGCCGCTCTTGCGGCCGAGGTGACCCATCTCGACCTTGTCGCGCAGCACCCGCGACACGTCGGGCATCGGCCGGTCGAGGCTCGCCTTGAGCATCTCGGCCACGTGCAGGCAAATGTCGAGGCCGACGGTGTCGGCAAGCTCGATCGGCCCCATGGGCATGCCGAAGGTTTCGGCGGCGGCGTCGATGGTCTCGCGCTTCTCGCCTGCGTTGAGCATCACCAGCGCTTCGAGCATGTAGGGCGTGAGCGCGCGGTTGACCAAAAATCCCGGCGCGCTCTTCACCGGCGCGGGCAGGCGGTCGATGCGCCCGAGGAACGCGCGCGCCTTGGCGAGAACCTCGGACCAGATCTGGTCGTGGCTCACCACCTCGACCAGCTGCATGCGCGACACCGGGTTGAAGAAATGCAGGCCCACGAGGTGATTGGGCCGCCGCAATCCGACGCGCAGCTCTTGCAGCGGAATGCTCGAGGTGTTGGTGGCGAGAATCGCGCCCGGGCGCATCTTCGGCTCGACCGCGGCGTAGATCTTGCGCTTGAGCTCGAGCGCCTCCGGCACCGCCTCGATCACGAGATCGGCGGAGCGCACGCCCTCGCCCGCGAGGTCGGGGATAAGCCGGTCGAGCGTGTCGCGAATCTCCGTTCGCCGGTGGCCGATCTTGCCGAACAGGTCGGCCGCGCGCGCCACGGCCTTGGCGAGCGGCTCGGGCTGCATGTCGGCGAGCGTCACCGTGAAACCGTGCCATGCGCACCAGGCGGCGATGTCGCCCCCCATGGCGCCGGCGCCGATGACATGCACGCGGCGGCCGGGCCAATCACCATCGGAGAGCGCTTTGAGCTTCTCGCGCAGGAAGAATACGCGCACCAGGTTGCGCGAGGTGTCGGTGACCACGAGCCGCGCGAACGAGGAGATTTCCGCCTGCTGCATGGCGAAAGCGTCGCCACCGTGATTCTCCCAAAGATCGATCAGGGCGTGGGGCGCCGGATAATGCTCGATCGGCGCCTTGCGCCCGGTCTCCGCGCGCATGCGCCTGGCGGCGAGCCTGCGGCCGGGCGTCGAATTGACGACGTTGATGAGCACGCCGCCGCGGCGGGGAGTAAGCCTGCCGGTGAGAACGGCGGTGGCGGCGGCCGCGACATGCCGCTCGGGCACTACCGCATCTACGAGGCCCAGAGATTTTGCGCGGGAGGCGCGCACGTTGCGCCC
>JAFAHL010000347.1 GCA_019237215.1 Hyphomicrobiales bacterium
CACTAGTGTGGCGGTTCAGAAGTCCGCATCGTTACTTGCAGCGAGTCCGAAATGCGGACTTCTGAACCAAAGCCACACTAGATCAATAAGTTGCTAGTGTCCTTCGATTCCGAAGTTCGCAAACGAGGCCGCGGCACAATGATGCGAACTTCGGAATCGGGACACTAGCGACGCATGAGCCTCAGCACCCCTCCCTTGTGCAGGGCAACGTGATCGGTCTTGTCGCTTTTGATCTCGTACTGGGGTTCGTCCTTGCTGGCGTGGTGGACGTATCCTTTGTAGTTCACGTCCTTCGTGTGCACCTTGACGATTTTTCCGCTGACCCGCCCGGCCTCCGAATTCCAGCTTACACGGTCACGCACTTTGAATTTCCGCGTCATCGTCGACCTCCGGAAAGTCCGGCTGTGGCGTGTTGAACCACTGGATGCTCCTTCCTCTATCTAGGCGTCCGGCGCGATCATTTCATCTTCGCCGGCGGAATTCCGAATCGAGCCGGCTCCGAACCGAGGGGTCCCGTTATTGATCTTCCTCAAAAATTGCAGCCGCGGGCTGACTGCCGATGGAACTCGAAGGCAGCATCGCTGTTGAGCGTGTGCGAAGAATCTGAGGCAACACGCGCGGCTCCGAGCAGAGAGAACTCGCGCGAAGGAGTGTTTTATGACCGACACAGCGATAATCGAACGCGATGTGGTCTTTCCAGCCGCGCCTGAAGCCGGCCAAACGCCATTCTCTTGGAGCGCCGCCATCGCCGGCGCGTTCGCCGCCACAGCGGTGACATTCATCATCGTCGCGCTGGGTTCGGGGATCGGACTGTCGTTTGCTTCTCCCTACGGCTCCGGCCCGTCGGCCACGAGCCTGACCATCGCCGCAGCCGTCTGGCTGGTCATGGCCCAGACCATGGGATTTGCCGCCGGCGGCTATCTCGCGGGCCGACTGCGCAGCCCCGCCTACGACGGGGTCCTCGGCGAAACCGCGTTCCGCGACGCCGCAGAAGGCCTGGTCGTGTGGGCGATCGGAGTCGTCGCCATAACCGCTCTTGCCGGCGCGCTCGGCTTCTTCGCCGCGGGCGCCACGGCCCACGTCGCCGCCGGCATGAGCTCTGCGCCACGGAGCGAGCCTGCCACCAGGGCCTCGACGAACTCCGCCACGGAATATTTCGTCGATCTCCTGTTCCGCCCTGGCCCAGGAGCGGCAACGGCCGGTGGCCAACGGCCCGCGTCCGACACCGTGGGTCTTGCGCCAGCGGGAGCACAGTCCGCGCTCAGCAACGAGGCGCGCGCGGAGGTCAATCGAACCCTCGTCCACAGCGTCGCCCAGGGACGCCTTGACGACAGCGACCGCGCCTATCTCGCGCAAGTGGTCGCCGCCCGCACCGGGCTTTCACCGGACGAAGCACAGCGCCGCGTCGCCGAGGTGGAATCCAAGGCACGCGATGCCGCGGATAAGACCGCCAAGGCCGGCGCCTACTTGTCGTTCTGGACCTTCGTGGCGCTCCTGTTCGGCGGCACGGCCGCAACGCTCGCCGGCATGCTTGGCGGATCGCTGCGTGACGCCGAAGGCCGCGTGGCGTAACGCAGGTGAAATGAGAGGTGCATCATGCTCAATCTGATCGTAACGCTCCTGATCATCGCGCTCATCGCTGCGGTGCTCGGATTCGGCGGCATCGCGTCCGCCGCGGTGGGGATCGCCAAGATCGTGTTTTTCGTCGTGCTCGTGTTCTTCCTGATTGCCTTGGTCTTCGGGGCGATCGGCGGCGCCCGGCCGATCGCCTAAGCGCATCGGTATTGGCGAGGCAGCGGCCGCGGACGGGCGGATCTCGCCCGCCGGCGAAAGACGCCATTGGAACGTGGGGCCAGCAAGATCATTGAGACGGTCGAAGACCAGGCGACCGCCCCCAAACCATGCGCGAACGAGCGGTGTTTGAATGGGTGGCGCGGATCGGCTACGCGGCGCGGGGAATCGTGTTTTTGATTCTAGGGGCGTTTGCGGCCTTGGCGGCGGTGGGGGCGCGCCACGGAGCGGTCGATACCACAGACGCGCTGCGTGTCCTGCTGGCGCAGCCCTTGGGCCACGTCCTCGTTGCCCTCGTCATCGCCGGGCTCCTATGCTTTGCCGCCTGGCGGCTCGCACAGGCCTTGCTCGATGCGGATCACTGCGGAGATGACGTCAAGGCGCTCGCGCGCCGGGCCGTTTACGGGTTCGCCGCCCTCTTCTATTTGGGGTTCGCCGCTGTGGCTTTCAGCACGATGTTGGGCTGGGATCAGAGCGCAAGTAGCGATCAAACCGCCCGTGACTGGACGGCTTGGATGCTCGCCAAGCCGTTCGGGCAATGGATCGTCGCAGCGACCGGCGCGGCGATCACGGCGATTGGTCTTGGAATCGGCATTGCTGGATTGTGGGGAGAGCTCAGGCGTCGGCTGGACCTTAAAGCGGAGGAGCGGCGACTGATCGCCGCACTGGGACGATTTGGCTTCGTGGCACGCTCGCTGGTGTTCGCGATGATCGGACTTTTTGTTCTGTATGCCGCGCTCGATTCCAATTCGCGCGAAGCGAAGGGGTTTGCAGGCGCATTGCGGCTCATTCAACAACAGCCCCATGGGTCTCTATTGCTAGGCACCACCGCTGCTGGGCTGCTCGCCTTCGGGATTTATGGCGTGGCGGAGGCGGCG
Source organism: Hyphomicrobiales bacterium (assembly GCA_019237215.1). Classification (GTDB taxonomy): domain Bacteria; phylum Pseudomonadota; class Alphaproteobacteria; order Rhizobiales; family Xanthobacteraceae; genus VAZQ01. The sequence goes on from JAFAHL010000347.1 coordinate 2,670, forward strand.
TTCGGCCGCATCGCCGCGCCTTCTCCGCACCACGCCCGGCTCGCGGGCTGACGAGGAGGGTAAGCGGTGCTTGATTCTGCAGGCATGACCGAGAGCGACCTGGCGGCGCTGCGCAGCGCCGCTGCCGCGCTCGAACATCCGGGGCTTGCCGCGCGGCTCACGAATATGGTCGGCAAGCCGGTCGAGCTTATCGGATACGCGCTCCCCGCTTCCGCCTCGCAGGCGATCACCGCCGCCACCACCAAGGCACTCGAGATGGCGCTCGAGGTCGCGCTGCGCAGCATGCAGCAGGCGCCTCGCGCGGGATCGCAGCGCTTGCACAAGGCCTTGGCTGTCGCCTTCGGGGCCGCCGGCGGCGCCTTCGGTTTGGCGGCGCTCCCCATCGAGCTGCCGCTCTCCACCATCATCATGCTGCGGTCGATTGCGGAAATTGCGCGCAGCGAAGGCGAAGATCTATCCGATCCGGAAGCGGCGCTTTCGTGCGTGCAGGTATTCGCATTGGGTGGACGGCCCGGTTCGGCCGATGCTTCCGAGAGCGGATATTTTGCCGTGCGCGGCATGCTGGCAAAAAGCGTAACGCAGGCCGCGCGATTCGTCGTCGAGCGCGGCGCCGTCGAGGAAGGCGGTCCAATTCTCGTGCGCTTCATCACCCAGGTCGCATCCCGTTTCGGACTGGTGGTCACGCAGAAGCTCGCCGCTCAGGCCATTCCGCTCGTCGGTGCGCTGGGCGGCGCTAGCGTGAACTACGCGTTCATCCAGCATTTTCAGGAGGTGGCGCGAGGTCACTTTACCGTTCGCCGTCTCGAGCGCGCCTATGGCAAGGAGGCAGTGCGAAAAGCGTACGAGCGCTTCGCGCAGGACAGCTGAAGGCCGGAACGCTGAGGTCCTTGAGCCGATGTCGGACACCTAGGAACCAATTCCGCGCGGCCGGCGTTCCAACCGCGGCAGATTTTTCAACTGGTCGATGTCGCGTGAGCGATGCAGGAGCGAGCGGAGCGCAGGACGAGCGCCTGACGGGGAAATCCCGAAACGGCGCGACGCCGTCGGCGATTGCGCTCGCCAAGCGGCTCGGTTTGCGGCACGTCACCACCGATGCGTTGTCGATCCGGCGCCGCCGTTGCGGCAGAGGTTGGGCCTATATCCGAGACGACGGGCGGCCTATCCAGGATGCACGGGTCGTGCGGCGCCTCGCTCGCCTGGCCGTGCCGCCGGCTTACAAGGAGGTGTTGTACGCGGCGGATCCGGCCGCCCATCTCCAGGCCATCGGGCGCGACGCCGCCGGGCGCCTGCAATACCGGTATCACCAGCAGTGGGAGCATGTGCGCGAGCTGCGCAAAGCCCGCCGGCTGGCTCGGCTCGCGGATGCACTGCCCCAGGTTCGCCGGAGCGTCGGCCAGCATCTTGCGTCGGACTCCCCGACCCGGGAGTTCGCGTCCGCGGCCGTGATCGAGCTTGTCGCGCGCAGCGCCATACGCGCCGGAAGCGAGGACTACACGCGGCTCAATGGGACGCGCGGGGCTGCGACGCTGCTGAAATCCAATGTCACGACGTATGGTGAGTCGATCACACTGAGGTTTCGGTCGAAGGGCGGAAAGCTCGTCACCAAGGAATTCACGGCGCCGCGCCTCGTCGGGGCTATCGGTTTGCTGCGGCCGTTGCCGGGACGGCGCTTGTTCCAATACCGAGCCGAAGACGGCACAGTGCGGGGCGTGACCACGCGCGAGGTGAACGCATTCCTGCGCGAAATCGCCGGCGCCAACATTTCATTGAAGGACTTTCGTACGCTGCTGGCATCGGCGAGCGTACTCGAGATGCTTGCGCGTACCAAGCCCGCACCAAACGAGCGCCAGCGCCGCAAACAGGTGCTGGAGGCCGTGTGCGCGGCAGCCGAGGATCTCGCCAATACTCCCACGATTTGCCGCAAGAGCTACGTTCACGATACGGTGGTCACCGCCTTCGAAGACGGCGTGCTCGAGCGTTTCGCGCAAACGCTCAAAAACTGCCGTTCGCCGACTCGCCGAGCCAAGGTGTTGGCGCGGATCATCGCGGCCGCCGGCTCTCCCGGATCGCGGTAGGCCCGGCAAACTCGAGGAAGCAGCATCATGGGCGTGCTCGAAAGCGTGAAGGAAAAGATCGAAAAGATGACCGGCCGGAAGCGTCCGTCACGCGAGGATCTCCGTGACGCGGTCAGGAGCCGCAAGCCGAATTCTTTCCACTTCCAAGACGATGGAATCGTTCCGAACAATCCGAAACTGCCGTTCATCCTCTACCGCAGCCCGGTCATCCTCGCGGGCGACTTTGATCCGGCGGCGGTATTTGAAGAGTTGTTTGCGCGCAACGGCTGGCGCGATTCCTGGCGCAACGGCATTTACGATTATGTGCACTATCACTCACGCACGCACGAAGTGCTCGGGGTCGCGCGCGGCCATGCCAGGGTTCGCTTCGGCGGCGAACGCGGAAAAGCGCTTCACCTCAAGGCCGGCGATGTGGCGATCCTGCCGGCCGGAACCGGCCACCGGAGACTGGCCGCCAGCAAGGACTTGCTGGTGGTCGGCGCATACCCGCCCTTTGGCAGTTACGACGAATGCCGTGCCTGCACAGCCGACCACGATCGCGCCCTCATGACGATCCCCAAGGTCGCGCTTCCACCCAAGGACCCGGTGTACGGACGTGATGGTCCGCTCACGCGTCTTTGGCGCAGGACTTAGCTCGTCGGGAGCCATTGCGGTGTGGGCCCTTCTCAAAGACACGGCGGCGAACTGGTCCAAGCATAAGGCGGCGCGGCTCGGTGCAGCGCTTGCCTATTATTCGATCTTTTCGCTCGGGCCTCTGCTGGTCATCGCCGTTGCGGTTGCGGGGCTCACATTTGCGCAGGAAGCGGTGCGCGGCGAAGTCAGCGCTCAGCTGCGGGCCCTCCTTGGCGATACTGGAGCCCAGGCGGTCAACGCGATGCTGCTTGGAGCGAGCCAACCCCGGGAAGGGATCCTGGCAACGCTCCTCGGCGTCGGCACCTTGGTGTTTGCCGCGCTTGGCCTCGTCGTCCAGCTCAAGGACGCGCTCAATACCGTGTGGGAGGTAGAGCCTCCGCGCAGGAGCGGCATTTGGGATTTCGTTCGGACGTATATTGTCTCGTTGGCGGCCGTGCTTTCGCTCGGGTTCCTGCTGCTGGTGTCGTTGCTGCTGACGGCCGCGCTGGCTGCGGGCGGCAGGTACTTTGCTCCCTACGTGCCGGAAGTTGCGATGCACGCACTCGGCAGCGGCGTCTCCTTCGGGATGGTCACGCTCCTGTTCGCGATGATGTTCAAGTGGCTGCCGGACACCTCTGTCGCTTGGCGCGATGTCTGGCCGGGCGCCGCGGTCACGGCGGCGCTGTTCGAGATCGGCAAGGTGCTCATCGGCCTCTACATCGGCAAGCAAGCCCTCGAATCGACCTATGGCGCGGCCGCCTCCCTCGTCGTTCTGCTGATCTGGGTGTACTACTCGTCGCAACTCGTGCTGATGGGCGCGGAATTCACGCGCGCCTATGCGACACGCCGCGCCCCTGGAAATGTGTCTACGTCCGATGATCGACCGACCGACGCGGGTGTCGATCATTACGTCCACGTGGCGGTCGAACGCAGCCCCTACGCCGCAGCCTTCGTGGCGTTGCTGGTCGGGTGGCTTTTGGCCCGCCTCGACCTTCGCCATCCGCGCGCCGGAGGGACGACGGCGGCATAGTGCGC
>JAFAHL010000636.1 GCA_019237215.1 Hyphomicrobiales bacterium
GACATGACCGACACACGCGACGTTTTTCTCTGTGATGCGGTGCGAACTCCGATCGGGCGCTATGGCGGGGCGCTGGCCAAGGTGCGCGCCGACGACCTCGCCGCCGTCCCGATCAGGGCGCTCCTCAAGCGCCATCCCAACGTCGACTGGTCAGCGCTCGACGAGGTCGTGTTCGGCTGCGCCAACCAGGCGGGCGAAGACAACCGCAACGTGGCGCGCATGGCGCTATTGCTCGCGGGCCTGCCCGATTGCGTCCCCGGCATCACCGTCAATCGGCTGTGCGCCTCCGGCCTCAACGCCATCGGCGATGCCGCGCGCGCCATTCGCTGCGGCGAAACGCAATTCGCCATCGCCGGCGGCGTCGAATCGATGACGCGCGCCCCGTTGGTCATGGGCAAGGCGCAGGAGGCCTTCCCGCGCGGCGCCGAAATCCACGACACCACGCTGGGCTGGCGCTTCGTCAATCCCGTGATCAAGGCGCAATACGGCATCGACTCCATGGCGGAGACCGGCGAGAACGTGGCCGAGGAATACCAGGTCTCGCGCGCGGACCAGGACGCGTTCGCGTTGCGCTCGCAGCAGCGCGCCGGCAAGGCGATGGCGGCGGGCTATTTCGCCGAAGAGATCGTCCCGGTCGAGGTCGCGGGCAAGGGCGGGCCCGTGACCGTCGAGAAGGACGAGCACCCGCGGCCGGACACGACGCTCGAAGGGCTCGGCAAGCTCAAGCCCATCGTGCGCGACGGCGGCACGATCACCGCCGGCAACGCTTCGGGAATCAACGATGGGGCGGCGGCTGTGATCCTGGCTTCGGCGGAGGCGGCCGAGCGTCATGGCCTCACGCCGCGCGCGCGCGTGCTCGGCATGGCCGCGGCGGCGGTGCCGCCGCGGGTCATGGGCATCGGTCCAGTGCCCTCGACCCGCAAGCTGATGGCTCGCCTCGGCCTCAAGATCGGCGATTTCAACCTGATCGAGATCAACGAGGCGTTCGCGTCGCAGGGGCTCGCCTGCCTGCGCCAGCTCGGCGTCGCCGACGACGCCGAGCACGTCAATCCCCATGGCGGCGCGATCGCGCTCGGGCACCCGCTCGGCATGTCGGGCGCGCGCCTTGCCCTGACTGCGGTCCACGGCTTGCACACGCGCGGCGGCAGGCTCGCGCTCGCGACCATGTGCGTTGGCGTGGGGCAGGGCGTTTCGCTCGCGCTCGAGCGCGTTTAGCGGATTTGAAGGAAACGCCGCCGTGCCGATGAGTGCGGGCTACATTCCTTTTCATCCCAACCCGTCGAAGCCGAAATACGCCCCGCCGGCGGGCGCGGTCGACGCGCACTGCCACGTGTTCGGGCCGGAAAGCAAATTTCCCTACGCGAGCGAGCGCAAATACACCCCGTGCGACGCGCCCAAGGAGAAGCTGTTCGCGCTGCGCGACTTTCTTGGCTTCGACAAGAACGTGATCGTGCAGGCGTCGTGCCACAGCAAGGACAATCGGGCGATGATCGACGCGCTCGAAAGCTCCAACAACAAGGCGAGAGGCGTCGCCTTCGTCGGCGAAGAGGTCGCCGACGCGGAACTCAAAGCGATGGATCGCGCCGGGGTGCGCGGCGTGCGCTTCAACTTCGTGCGGCGCCTGGTCGATTTCACGCCGCGCGAGGTTCTCAACCGCATCGCCGCAAGAGTCACCCCGCTTGGGTGGCACATCGTCGTCTATTTCGAAATGGCGGACCTAAGCGAGCTCGAGTCGTTCTTCACCGCGCTGCCGACGACGGTCGTGGTCGATCACATGGGCACGCCCGACGTGAAGAAGGGCGTCGATCACCCGGAGAACCAGCGCTTCCATCGCCTGATGGAGCAGCATCACAATTTCTGGGTGAAGGCGACCTGCCCGGAACGGATGACGATCGCCGGGCCGCCCTATGACGACGTGGTGCCCTTCGCCAAGCGCCTGGTCGAGCAATTCCCCGACCGTGTCATCTGGGGGACCGACTGGCCGCATCCCAACATGAGGAAAGAGGCCCCCGACGACGGCGCGCTGGTCGACTTTGTCCCGAGGATCGCGCCCACCGCGGCGGCCCAACAGGCGCTGCTGGTCGACAACCCGACTCGACTTTACTGGAGCTAGAATTATTCCAGGCGGCGAGGTCGGACTAGTTGCGAACGCGCCTTGAGCTATATTGTGCGAGGGGAACATCAGGAGCAGCATCGAGCGTCCGGGTCGACGGGAGCCCGGCGGCGGCGTGGAATGGAGGAGACCGATGGCACGGGCGCAGCACGACTATGACGACATCCCCGGCACCTTCGTGTTCGACGCCGAGCGCTCGCGCCAGGGCTACGGCATCAACATGTTCTGCATGTCGCTGATGAAGGACGAGAACCGCAAAGCCTTCAAGGCGAACGAGGCGGAATATCTCAAGAGGTTCAATCTCACTCCGGCGCAGACCGACGCCATTCTCAAGCGCGACTACAACCGGATGCTGGAGCTCGGCGGCAACATCTATTTCACCGCCAAGCTCGGCGCCACCGACGGCCATTCGTTCCAGCATCTCGCCGCGCTCATGACCGGCTCCTCGCAGCAGGAATACGCCGCTATGATGCTGGCGGGCGGCCGCTCGGTGGAAGGCAATCGCAGCAAGTCGGGCAAGAGCAAGCCCGCCAAATCCAAGTCGAAATCCAAACCGTCAGCAAAGCGGAAGTGAGCCGTGGCAAGGATCATCGCAGGTGTGGGCTCGTCGCATGTGCCGGCCATCGGCGCGGCGCTCGACAACGGTAGAACCGAGGAGCCCTATTGGAAGCGGGTGTTCTCGGGCTTCGAGAAATCCAAGCAATGGATGGCGAATACCAAGCCGGACGTCGCCATCGTCGTCTACAACGATCACGCCTCCGCCTTCTCGGTGGAGATGATCCCGACCTTCGCGCTCGGCTGCGCGGCCGAGTTTCCTCCCGCCGACGAGGGCTGGGGGCCGCGACCGGTGCCGGCGCTCAAGGGGCATCCCGCGCTCGCCGCCCACATCGCGCAATCCGTCATTCTCGACGAATTCGACCTCACCATCGTCAATAAGATGGAAGTCGATCACGGGCTGACCGTGCCGATGAACCTGTTGTTCGGCACGCCGAAGCAGTGGCCGTGTCAGGTCATCCCGCTCGCGGTGAACGTCGTCATGTATCCGCCGCCGACCGGACATCGCTGTTACATGCTGGGCAAGGCGATCCGCAAGGCGGTCGAGTCCTACCCCGAAGATCTCAAGGTCGTCATCTTCGGCACCGGCGGATTGTCGCATCAGATCAGCGGCCCGCGCGCCGGCCTCATCAACAGCAAATGGGACAAGAGCTTCCTCGACAACCTCACCAAGGACCCCAAGAAGCTCACGCGCATCCCGCACATCGACTACATGCGCGAGGCCGGCGCCGAGGGCATCGAAATGGTGATGTGGCTGATCATGCGCGGCGCGCTCGACGACAAGGTCGACGAGGTCTACCGCTTCTACACCGTGCCGGCGTCGAACACCGCGGTTGGGCACATCATTCTCGAGAACAGGCACAAGGCCGCAAGCAAGGATAAGCGCGCCCCCGCCGCCAAGAGCAGGCAGGCGGCGGCGCGCAAAGTCGCTCACCGCATCGCAAGCAAGGGACGATGATGAAAATTTGTGTCGCCGGCCAGGGCGCGTTCGGTCAAAAGCACCTCGACGCGCTCAAGCGCATCGCCGACGTCGAGGTGACCTCGCTCGTGGGCGGCAACCAGGACGCCACCGCCGAAGTCGCCAAGAAATACGGCATCCCCCATCATACCGGCGACCTTTCCGAAGGCATCAAGCGTGCCGACGCGGTGATCCTGACAACGCCGACGAAGATGCACTTCCGGCAGGGCGAGCAGGTGATGCGCGCGGGAAGGCACGTGCTGGTCGAAATCCCGATCACCGACAGCGTCGAGGACGCCGAGCAGCTGGTCAAGATCGCCAAGCAGAGCGGCGTCGTTGCCATGGGCGGGCATGTACGCCGCTTCAATCCGAGCCATCAGTGGGTTCACAAGCGCATCGAGAAGGGCGAGCTCAAGATCCAGCAGATGGACGTGCAGACCTATTTCTTCCGCCGCAAGAACATCAATGCGGCGGGCAATCCGCGCAGCTGGACCGACCACCTGCTTTGGCATCACGCCGCGCACACCATCGACCTGTTCCAGTACCAGGCCGGCGAGACCATTTCCGATTGCTACGCGGTGCAAGGCCCGATCCACCCGCAGCTCGGCATCGCCATGGACATGGGCATCGTGGCCAAGGTGCCGTCGGGCGCGATCCTCACCTTGTCGCTTTCCTTCAACAACGACGGGCCGCTCGGCTCGTTCTTCCGCTACATCTGCGACAACGGAACCTACAAGGCGTTCTACGACGACCTCAGCGACGGCAAGGACAACAAGATCGACGTGTCCAAGGTCGACGTCTCCATGGACGGCATCGAGCTCGAGGACCGCGAGTTCATCGCCGCGATCAAGGAGAAACGCGAGCCGAACGCCAGTCTGGCGCAGCTGCTGCCCTGCATGCGCGTGCTCGGCAAGCTCGAGCAGATCGTCGACCCGCAGCGCAAGGCGCACGCGTAACGCCGATGTCATCAGGGCTGTCATTGCCGGGCACAGCGCGTCTTCGACGCGCTTCTGCCCGCGCATGACCGGTCTTGCGCGGCGCAGTTTTCAGCTGGCGGCTGCGCGGACTTGTCGCATTTGTTCCGAAAAGTGCATTTTTTGTGCGATGACCGGCGGCCGGTTGCGCTATAGAGTGGCGCAAACTCAGCCTACGGAGAGGAAACGTCATGCTGCGTATCATCGCAATTGCGTTCGCGGCGGCCACGCTGGCGGCGACCGGCGCTTTGGCTCAGGACCTGAAGGTCGGCGTCGTGCTGCCGCTCACCGGCGGACTCGCCCCGGTCGGCAAGCAGGTCCAGGCCGGCATCAAGATGTACATGGACAAGAACGGGGCCAGCGTCGCCGGTAAGAAGATCGACCTCGTCGTCAAGGACGATGGCGGCGTTCCCGACAACTCTAAGCGGCTGGCGCAGGAGCTCATCGTCAACGACAAGGTCGCCGTCATCGGCTCGGCGCTGACCCCGAGCGCCATGGCCATCGGCCCGCTCTCGACCCAGGCCAAGACCGCGAACGTGGTGATGGTGTCGGGCACCTCGGGCGTGATCAATCCCAACAACCCCTACATGGTGCGCACCAGCTTCACGCTCGGCCAGCAATCCGGCATCATCGCCGAATGGGCGGCCAAGAACGGCAGCAAGAAGGTCGCCATCATCCAGTCGGATTGGGCGCCGGGCGCCGAGGCGGCCGCGGTGTTCACCGACGCCTTCACCAAGGCCGGCGGGCAGATCGCCGAGACCATCAAGGTGCCGCTCGCCAATCCCGATTTTGCGCCGTTCCTGCAACGCGCGCGCGATCTCAACCCCGACACGCTGTTCGTGTTCGTGCCCGCGGGGCAAGCCGGAACCTTCGCCAAGCAGTTCGCCGAGCGCGGCCTCGACAAGGCCGGCATCAAGCTTATCGGCCCCGGCGACATCGTCGACGACAACGACCTTCCCGGCATGGGCGATGCGATGCTGGGCGTGGTCACCGCCGGCATCTATTCGGCGTACCACAATTCGCCGGCCAACAAGGAGTACGTCGCCGCTTTCCAGAAGGCGAACGGCTATCGCCCGAACTTCATCTCGCTCGGCGGCTACGACGGCATGCACGCGATCTACGAGGCGCTCAAGAAGACCCAGGGCAAGACCGACGGCGATGGCTTGATCAACGCGATGAAGGGCATGACATGGGAAAGCCCGCGCGGGCAGATCTCGATTGATCCGCAGACGCGCGAGATCGTCCAGAACGTCTACATCGGCAAGGTCGAGAAGGTGCAAGGCGAGCTTTACAACGTCGAGTTCGAGACCTTCAAGGCCGTCAAAGATCCGTTGAAAATGAAGAAGTAGCCCGAGCGCCGGTCGTGCGTTCCGCGGCTCGCGCGGCTTAAACGGCGGCCGCAAGCGGCCTTGCATCGCTCGCCGCGCCGCCGTCAGTATATGACCGTCGACGGGGCGACGAGCCGCCATGCTGACCATTCTGTTCGACGGAATCGCCTACGGCATGCTGCTGTTCGTGCTGGCATGCGGGCTTTCGGTCAC
>JAFAHL010000736.1 GCA_019237215.1 Hyphomicrobiales bacterium
AAAGCGATGCTGCGCCGAGTAGCGCGTTGCTGATGCGCAAGTGGATCGGAGAGCATGACTACCGCCTGACGGAGTCTGGACCTTCCGCGATCACCTTTCAGGTTTCACGCAATCTATCGCTCGCACGCGGCCGGTGTTAGAATGCGCTCTCTGCAACTCAACGAGACGATGCTTGTAGTCCCCCGCATAGGAGTCAGTCATGAGTAAATATACAACATCCGTCATCATGTCCGCCGCGGTCAGCATCGCAACATTTGCAACCGCTCACGCGCAACAAACCAGCCTAGCAATCCCCGACAATGATAGCGTCTATATCGACGCAAAATCTTTCGAAATCGTACCGGGAAAGGGAAAAGGCGACGCCGGACCCCAAATCAGAGATTTGGCTGCACGCGAGCTTGGCCCTGGGGCAATCATCATACGTTCGGGCAACAAGCTCTACATAGCCGAAGGTCAAACGCTGCGCGGCGTCGTCACCGCCTACGCCTACGATCCGCGCCAGTACAATCCGACCCTCACCGGCGGCGGCGGCATCGGCTATAACCAGCAATTCGCCTATGATCCGCGCCAGTATAATCCGGGCCTCACTGGTGGCGGCAGCATCGGCTACAATCAACAATTCGCCAACGATCCGCGGCAGTATAATCCGAGCCTCACTGGTGGCGGCAGCGTCGGTTATAACCAGCAATTCGCCAACGATCCGCGGCAGCCGCAGTACAATCCAAACCTCACCGGTGGCGGCAGCCCCGGCTATAACTCCACGCTCATGCAATTCGCCAACGATCCGCGGCAGCCGCAGTATGATCCGAGGCTCGCCGGTGGCGGCAGCGCCGGCTATAACGCCATGCTCATGCAATTCGCCTACGACCCGGACTATGTCCAATACAAGCTCAAAAAGGCCTTTGAGGATAATTGGATCTCCGCGGCCACAAAGTGACGAGGCTGCGAGCCTTTAGTGGTGGTCGGAGCGGGCTGAAGTAGTCCGCCCCTGCCTCGTCTCAAACTTAAACGCGCGACGTCTCTCGTGAGGATCAATCCGCGTCGCGGCGATCAACCGTGGGAGAAGGGGATGAGCGCTCTCCAAGGCAAGTCCATAGGCTCCATCGGTGCCATCGTTGGCATTGCGTCGATCATGTCAAATCTGGGGGCGGCTCAATCGCAAACACTCCCGCCGGCTACGATTGCCGACAACGACAGCATCTATATCGACGGAAAGACCTTCGCCATCACGCCAGGCCGCGCGAAAGGCGACACCGCGGCACAGATCGAAGCGCTCGGGGCACGCGATTTGGGTCCCGGCGCCATTATTTTCCGTTCGGGGGAAAAGCTTTACATCGTCGCCGCCCCGATCCTTGTACCCGGCACTCGTAACCAAGCCGGTCAGAACGTCCCTGCTCCGGCTGAAAATGATCGACCAAACCGCGTCACGACCGAATATGTCGTGCCCAAGAGCGCCGAGCTTCAGGAGCTCTACGGTATGTTACGGGAGCACCGTGTCCTCGAGGACATGCAGGGGATATTGAGTCCGTTTCGTCTGCCCGAGGAGTTGACCATCAAAACCACGGAATGCGGCATGGTGAATTCCTGGTACGGCCGGGAGAATTCCAAACCGACGGTGACCGTCTGTTACGAACTTTTGCGGCACATTTCGCAATCCCTACCGAAGAACACCACCTCCGACGGACTCACGGCGAAGGATGCAGCGGTCGGGCAATTCTTCTGGCTCACGACCCACGAGGTCGGACACGCAATGTTCGATATGTTCAAAGTGCCGCTGTTCGGACATCCGGAAGATGCCGCCGACAACTTTGCCGGATACATCATGCTGCAATTCGGCAAGGAGCGAGCGCGGAGATTGATCGCCGGCGGCGCCTGGGCGTGGAGGGAGTACGTCGCCGATTACAGAACGAAACCCATCGTGCAGACGCAGCTAGCGGGCTTTGCCAGCAACCACGGTCAGCCGGAAGAGCGCTTCTACAATCTCATGTGCCTGGCCTTCGGCGCCGACCCGGTGACGTTCGCCGATCTGACCAAGGACGGATATTTGCCGCCAAACCGCTCGCCAAGCTGCAGATTCGAATACGACACGCTCGCCTATGCGTTTCACCGCGAAATCTCGCCGCATATCGATCAACAGATGGCGAGGCAGGTCTTGGATACGACATGGTTTTCGAAGGTGCCGCCAACGATCGCACCGCCGCCCCCACGGAGATGATGCCGCGGCTTGAGATCGGCGGGATGGCGCTGGCTGGTTCGCCGGCCGGTTTCGCCACGACGACATCGGCGTCATGCGCGCGCGAAATGATCGCTGCCGCACCGTCTTGAAGAAAGACACCGCGCCTGGGAACCGCGGCAGTAAACGGTTCAACGATCAGAGCGTACCCTCGCGCTCTTCTATACGGACGCCTGGCTCGGACCGCGAGCTCGGCCGGGCGAAGGCTCGTGCCAATCGTTCCTGCGATCGGAGAAAACCATGATTGAAAATCGCGCCACCAGCGAGCCGGACGTCATCCTCGTGGGTGCCGGCATCATGAGCGCCACGCTCGGCGTCTTTCTGAAGGAACTCGAGCCGACGCTCAATATCTCGATGGTCGAGACGCTCGACGGCGCGGCGCTCGAGAGCTCGGACGCCTGGAACAACGCCGGCACCGGCCACGCGGCAAATTGCGAGCTCAACTACACCCCGGAGCGAAGCGACGGCAGCATCGACATCTCCAAGGCGCTGGACGTCAACGTGGAGTTCGATCTATCGCGGCAGTTCTGGTCCTATCTGGTGAGGAAGGGCGCGATCGCGGATCCGCAATCGTTCATTCATCCCGTCCCGCACATGAGCTTCGTGCACGGGCCTGAGAACGTCGCCTTCCTCAAGAAGCGCTTCGCGGCGATGAGCGCGCATCATTGCTGGTACGGCATGGAATATACGGAGGACAAGAAGAAACTCAGCGAGTGGGTCCCGCTGGTGATGGAGGGCCGCGCCGCCGACGAACAGGTGGCCGCCACGCGGATCATCACCGGCGCCGACGTCGACTATGGATCGCTCACGCGCACCCTCGTTCGCTACCTCGCGGGCATGGCGGGGTTTGCAGTCCATTACTCGCATCGCGTCACCCACATCAGCCGCGAGCCGGGCGGGCGCTGGCGCATCGACATGAAGAATGAGCGCAGCGGCGAGACGCGCTCGACCACGGCGAAGTTCGTCTATCTCGGGGCCGGCGGCGGCGCGCTGCTGCTCCTGGAAAAGTCCGCAATCCCGGAGGGCAGGGGCTACGGCGGATTTCCGGTCAGCGGGATTTGGCTGCGCTGCGATGATGCCGACGTCAACAAGCGCCACCACGCCAAGGTCTATGGCAAGGCGTCCGTCGGTTCTCCCCCGATGTCCGTTCCCCACCTCGACACGCGCGTCATCGGTGGCAAGCACTCGCTTTTGTTCGGGCCTTATGCCGGCTTTTCCACCAAATTCCTCAAGCATGGCTCGCTCATGGCCCTGTTCGAGTCGATCCGGCCGGCCAACATCGGACCGCTGCTGGCGGTTGCTCGCGACAATTTCGATCTGACCAAGTATCTCATCGGGCAGGTTCTGCAGACGGCGCATCACCGCTTCGCTGCCCTGCAGGAATATTATCCGCGCGCCAAGCCGGCCGACTGGCAACTCGAAGTGGCGGGACAGCGCGTGCAGATCATCAAGCCAGATCCCCGACGCGGCGGGTTTCTCGAGTTCGGCACCGAACTGGTTGCGGCGGCTGATTGTTCGCTCGTGGCGTTGCTGGGGGCATCGCCCGGCGCCTCGACGGCGGTGTTCATCACCATCAGCGTGCTGGAGAAATGCTTCAAGAACGAACTGACGGCCGACCGCTGGCTTCCCAAGCTGAAAGAGATGATTCCGTCCTATGGCGAATCTCTGATCGAGGATGCCGCGCTGTCGCGGCGAGTCCGCGCCAATACCGCGGCTGTGCTGCACCTGGAAAACGTTTGAACATTCATCCTTAAGTCGGCGGCACCCAGGCCTGACCGGGCTTTGAGGCTGAAACTCAAAGGAGGCAGAAACATGCTGCGAGCGTTCAAGCTCTACACGGGACCCGACAACGCATCACATGTGCTGGAAGGCACAATCGACGAAAAAGATCGCACCGACGTGGTTGCCATCCATTTCAAGGAAACGCCGGCACATTCCTCGTATGATTGGCATCCCGATCCGGAACCGCAATTCGTGATCACGTTGTCGGGGACGCTCGAGTTCGCCACCCCCGACGGGGAGACGTTCATACTCCGACCGGGCGATGTGCTGGTGGCGATAGATCACGTCGGCAAGGGCCACAAATGGCGCCTGATCGACGATCAGCCGTGGCGGCGCGCCTATGTGGTGCTCAAGCCCGGCGCCAAGGATTCCTTCGTGGCCAAGGGCGGCAGCTGAGGTCGCGGGCGTACTTTCTTAATACCCGCATCGTGGACGCTTAGGTTATAACAGCAAAGCCAGTCGTCTCACTCCCACAAAAGCGACGGCGGCGAGAGTGCTCAAGGATGGAGAGCAAAGATGACACGGCTGATGCTGGCGGTTTTGCTGACGGTGTTTGCCCTCGGTTCAGCGGCGGCGCAAGCACCGGGGACGTGCGAGAGCAAGGCGATCGGAAAAAACGGCCGCGAGCTCGCGGGAGCTGCGCGAACCGCTTTTCTTGCCAAATGCAAGCGTGAAGCATGCGCGCCCAAGGCCGTCGGATCGGATGGCAAGCGCCTCAGAGGCGCGGCGAAGAACAGCTTCATGGCGAAGTGCGTGAGAGAACAAGCCTAACACACCGGCCTTCGTGCTGATCGGCGCGGCTGGAAAGGCGCGGCCCCGGTCTTCGGCCGAGCGTCGCGGCAATGCCATTGTCGCCGTCGCAGCGACCGGCTTCAACTCGCCTTCAAGCGCTCGAGGCTCTCGAGATAATCCGCAATTCCCCGCTCCAAATCGTATTGCGGGGCGTAACCGAGCTCGGCGCGCGCGCGCGAAATATCGTAGACGCTGGAAGCGGGATAAGGCATGCCGAGGAAATTTAGCCCAGGTCCGATTTCGATATCGGCGCGCGGCAGATGCTTGCGGATGACGCGCGCGATATCGTTGAGCGTGACGCCGACACCGGTGCCGATATTGTAAACGCGGCTGTTGGGATTTTCCGCCGTGCAGGCAAGATAAATGCCGTGGGCCGAATCTTTGTTGTAGATGAAGTCGTCTTTCTCGTCCCCGCCCTGAGCGAGGCGGAACGGCAACCCGTTGAAGGGATTCTCCACGATCTGGCTGGTCACGCCCATCTTGCCGTGACGCGCGGTCTTGCCGGGCCCGTAGGTGGTGGCAAAGCGCAGCACCACCACGTCGACGCCCATGTGGGCCTGGTAATAGAGGCCGATCTGCTCCGCCATCAGCTTGGCCGAATCGTAGATGCGCTTGGGATTCTTCGGGAGATCTTCGGGCACCGGCTTGTAGGTCGGCGCGCCGTATTCGCCCAGCACGGGACCATAGACGCCTTTCGCGCTGGTATAGACCACGCGCGCAACGTCGAACGCGCGCGCGGCCTCCAGCACGTTCACCATTCCCATCACGTTGACCTGAACGCTGAGCGCGGGATTGGCCGCCGAGACCGCGCCCACGAACGCCGCGGCATGAACGATGTGCGTGACCCGATGCCGTTTGATGACGTCGAGCAGGCGCGGCATGTCGAGCACGTCGCCGAGCTCGACGTCGACCTCCTCGAGGATGTCGCGGATGAGCCAATCGTCGCGATGGCGGGCAAAGATGATGGGGCGGTGTCCTTCGCGGACGAACCTGCGGCTCGCTTCCGCGCCGATCACGCCCATCCCGCCGGTGATCAGGACTTTCATCTCTGCTCCTGACGGTCTCACCGCGCGCTCGCCGCCCCGGTGATGGGGTGACCGATCCTCAACGGCACGGCGTCGATCAGCACGAAGGCGACGCGGGCACGCCGGTTGCTGCGATTGGCCCAGGCGTGGTTGGTGCCGCGCTGGACCATGACGTCGCCCGCCTTCATCTTCACCGTCGAATCGTCCATGTCCATCTCGATCTCGCCCTCGAGCACGATGACGTAATCGATGGTCTCGGTGCGGTGCATGCGCGGCTGGTTGCCCGGCGGGAAATCGATGACGGCGAACCGCGTCCCGTTCGCCGGCGGGGCAGTGCCGATGATGCGCGCGCCCAAATCCTCGATCTCCTCCCCGACCGCGATGTCGGCCGGCGTGCGGTCGGTCGACCAGATCAGCGTCGAGACGGTGCCGGGGCTCGGATGCTTGGCATTGGTG
>JAFAHL010000777.1 GCA_019237215.1 Hyphomicrobiales bacterium
GCGCATAGTTGCTCGACTGAGCCACTTTCAAAGTATCTCTATATATATATTTTCTAGTTTGAAAGTTTCTGAAACTAGCGCCACTAGGGCCAGTGGCTTGAGTAACGCCCTGTTGTCGCAAGCGCTTTCCGGGTGGCGCAACATCCCGGTCGAGCCCCCCGCTGGCCACTAGAGCCACTTATTTATACCTTCTGAGCCTCTTGCAAAACGATTCAAGAATTAAGTTGAGTGTGGCGATGATATTTGTATAGGTTTCTGCCGTATTCAAGCGTTACAGCGAAATAGATTTAGATTGCGTGTTCGGTGTAGCGCTGCTATTGTTCATGGTGATTCGCCTTATCCTTGGCTGTAGTCATGACCGATGACCCTCTCGACGCGATGAAGTGGCGCTGGAGTTACATCCAGGGCTATTTGTTCCCTGCGATGCGTGAGGATATCGATCCCGTCACCGAAGCATTAGGTCGTCTTATCACCACCCTCGACGTGATCGGCCTCGAAGCCTTCGTTCCCGACCCGCCCAGGGGGCCAGGCCGGCCGCCCGAGGACCGTCGCGCCCTCGCCCGAGCTTTCGTGGCCAAAGCGGTCCTGGGCATTCCCACCACCAGCACCCTGATCGAGCGCCTCGACGTCGACAAGTCCCTGCGTCGCATTCTCGGTTGGGAGCGACGCTCGCAAGTTCCTTCCGAAGCCACGTTTTCCCGGGCGTTCGCCGAGTTCGCGCGCGGCGCGCTACCAGACAAGATCCACGCCGCGCTGATCGAGCGTGCGCTCGGAGGACGCATCATCGGGGCGATCGCGCGCGACGCCACCGAGATCGAAGCGCGCGAGAAGCCGGTCCACAACAAGGCCGACGACGACCCCCCGCCGCCCGATAACCCCCAGCCGCCGCGCAAGCGCGGACGGCCACGCAAGGACGATGAGCGGCCGAAGCCGGAGCCGACGCGTCTCGAGCGGCAGGTCACGCAGAACCTCGGCCAGATGCTCGCCGACCTGCCCACCGCCTGCGACGTCGGCTGCAAGAAAAACAGCAAGGGCTACAAAGAGACCTGGACCGGGTACAAGCTGCACATCGACGTGGCCTGCGGCCAAATCCCAGTCTCCTGCGTGCTGACCTCGGCCTCCGTGCATGACAACCAGGTCGCCATTCCCTTGATGACCATGACGAGCGCCCGCATCTCCTATCTCTACGATCTCATGGACGCCGCCTACGACGCCGCCGCCATCCACGACCACAGCCGGGCGCTCGGCCACGCGCCCATCGTCGACCGCAACTTTCGCGCCGACCACGAAGGCAAGGCCGAATGGGGCCGCGAGGTCGAGCGCATGAAGCTCATCCACATGCCCGACTTCGACGACGCAATCTACGATTTCCGCACCATGGCCGAGCGCGTCAACGCCCGTTTGAAAGACGAGTTCGGCGCCAGATTCTTGCGCGTCCGCGGCGCGCTCAAGGTCAAATGCCATCTCATGTTCGGCATCGTCGCGCTCGCCGTCGATCAGATCATCCGCGCCGTCGACTTAAGGACCGCCCCTGCCTGACCGAGCGGGGTTCACCCCCCGCCCGGCGCGGGAAAATTCGCCTCGCTCAGGGTGTTCTGCAAGAGGCTCTACTAGCTGGATAATATGCAATCATTGTCAAATATCGGGTCCACTGACGCTCTATTTAACCTAGAAACGGCAGTTGGCCGAACTGACGTTTTGGCAGATCTGCGATTTTTCGCGGTTGGGTTGCGTCAGCTTGGGGCGAGGCGCGGCGGGGCGCGAAGGAGGCGGCCATTGAGGAACGCCTGGAAAGCGCGCGACAGGATCGCCCGCCAGGTTTCCAGGCGGGTTAACTGCTCCGCATTTCTGGCCAGGCCTCGCAGGAACGCGGCGACGGCTGCGAGCGCCCGGGCGGCGGGCTTGGCCTTGGCGTGCGAACTCGTCACGCGGATCGTCGTTTGCCGCGCATGGCGCGTGCGCGTCGCGATCGCCGCGAGAAACAGCGGCCGGCTGGTGATCGCCTCGCGGTGGAGACTGGGATCGGCGAGGCGGACGAAGATGTTCCACCAGTTGTAAAAGAGCGCAAGCAGCCGGGCCGCGAGCCGGCAACGCGCAAGATCGTGCGTCGTGTAGCCGCCCCAGCCCCACTGGTTCTTCATCTCGTCAAAAATGTTCTCTTCGTCGCCCCGGTCGCGATAGAGCTGACCGAACGCTTCCGTCGTCTCGGCGAGCGAGGTGACCAGAACCGAGTATTCGTAGACTTCCGTCGCTGCGCCGATCTCGACGAACGCAAGCTGCAGCGGGCCGTCATCGTCGCTTAA
>JAFAHL010000787.1 GCA_019237215.1 Hyphomicrobiales bacterium
AAGCCCAGAGGTTCCCTGGCGCAGACGCGGTCGGAGACAGCGGCGTCGATTTTTGCGCCGCTCGCGCTCGATGCTCGCTCGCGTTCAGGCTGCAAGATGACGTTCAGGTGACACGCAATCGAGCGATTGGGACGGACCGCGCGAAACCTGAGTTCCCGCATGTCAGCGGGAGCAGGTGACGCGCGCGCTGGAGGAGCTTTTGGCGCCCGCTGGCTTGCCTCTCATTGTGCACTGCGCTAAGCCCTCCCTGAGCCCGTCCTTGGAACGAATCCGATCTGTGACAAGGGCGATTTCGCAAGCGCCTGCGGCACTTTGGCCGCGGGTGGGGGCGGGGGCGGGCTTTCCGTGCGGGGCCGGGACGTCGCAGGTGAGATCGCCGATGAACGAGCTATTGCTGGATTACCTCCCGCTCGTGATCTTCATCGCGGTTGCGCTCGCCATCGTGCTCGCGCTGCTAATCGTACCTTTCATGGTGGCCTACAAGGCGCCCGATCCGGAGAAGCTCTCCGCCTACGAGTGCGGCTTCAATGCCTTCGACGATGCGCGCATGAAATTCGACGTGCGCTTCTATCTCGTCGCCATCCTGTTCATCATCTTCGACCTCGAAATGAGCTTTCTCTTTCCCTGGGCCATCGTGCTCGGCGATCTCGGGCTCTACGGCTATTGGTCGATGATGGTGTTCCTTGGCGTTCTGACCGTCGGCTTCATATATGAATGGCGCAAAGGAGCGCTTGAATGGGACTAGAGCGCACGGCCGTCGTTGCTCCGCCGGCCAAGGGCATTCTCGATCCGCGCACCGGCAAGCCCGTGGGCGCGGATGACGCTCTCTTCGTCGGCATGAACCGGGAGCTTTCGGACAAGGGCTTCCTCGTCACGGCGAGCGACGATCTCATCATCTGGGCGCGCACCGGCTCGCTGATGTGGATGACCTTCGGGCTCGCCTGCTGCGCGATCGAGATGATGCAGGTGTCGATGCCGCGCTACGATGCGGAGCGCTTCGGTTTCGCGCCACGCGCGTCGCCGCGACAATCCGATGTGATGGTCGTGGCCGGCACGCTGACCAACAAAATGGCGCCCGCGCTGCGCAAGGTCTACGACCAGATGCCGGAGCCGCGCTACGTCATCTCCATGGGCTCGTGCGCCAACGGCGGCGGCTATTATCACTATTCCTATTCGGTCGTGCGCGGCTGCGACCGCATCGTGCCGGTCGACATCTACGTGCCCGGCTGCCCGCCGACCGCCGAAGCGCTGCTCTACGGCGTGTTGTTGCTGCAGAAGAAGATCCGTCGGACCGGCACAATCGAGCGCTAATGGGTTTCGCGCCATGGATGAAACGCTCGACAAATTCGGCGAGATGATCGCCGGCGCGCTGCCGGGCTCGGTCACCGATCATCGCGTTGCGCACGGCGAGTTGACGATCAGCGCGAACGCCGGCGACATCGTGAAAGTGGTCACCTTCCTGCGCGACGACGAACGCTGCCAGTTCTGGAGCATCATCGACGTCACCGCGGTCGACTGGCCGGGGCGCGAACGGCGCTTCGACGTGGTCTATCATTTCCTCTCGCCCAAACAGAACCTGCGCATCCGGGTGAAGATCGAGGTCGACGAGACGACGCCGGTGCCGTCGATCATCGGCGTGTTCCCGGGCGCGAATTGGTTCGAACGGGAAGCCTACGACCTCTACGGCGTGCTCTTTACCGGCCATCCGGACATGCGCCGGCTGCTGACGGATTACGGATTCGAGGGCCACCCGCTGCGCAAGGATTTCCCGCTCACCGGATTCGTGGAGGTGCGCTACGACGACGAGCAGAAGCGCGTCGTGTATGAGCCGGTGCGGCTCACGCAGGAGTTCCGCAACTTCGACTTCCTCTCGCCGTGGGAAGGTCCGCACTACCTCTTGCCGGGCGACGAGAAAGCGGGCAACGGGAAGGGCGGCTGAGATGTCATTCGTTTCACCGTTGCGTATGCGCATTTCGCCCGCGCCGTCAGGTTATCGCCATGGCTGAAACCGAGCTGCGCAACTTCACCATAAATTTCGGGCCGCAGCATCCGGCGGCGCACGGCGTGTTGCGTCTGGTGCTGGAACTCGACGGTGAGGTGGTGGAACGCGTCGATCCGCATATCGGGCTCTTGCATCGCGGCACTGAAAAGCTGATCGAAGCCAAGACCTATCTGCAAGCGATCCCGTATTTCGACCGGCTCGACTACGTCGCGCCGATCAACCAGGAGCATGCCTTCTGCCTGGCGACGGAAAAGCTGCTCGGTCTCGCGGTGCCCAAGCGCGCGCAGCTCATCCGCGTGCTCTATTGCGAGATCGGCCGGCTGCTGTCGCATCTGCTCAACGTGACCACGCAGGCCATGGATGTCGGCGCGCTCACGCCTCCGCTCTGGGGCTTCGAAGAGCGTGAAAAGCTCATGGGCTTCTACGAGCGCGCCTCCGGCAGCCGCCTGCATGCCGCCTATTTCCGTGTCGGCGGCGTGCATCAGGATTTGCCGCCGAAGCTCATCGACGACATCTCCGCGTTTTGCGATCCGTTCCTCAAGGTCTGCGACGATCTCGAGGAGCTGCTCACCGACAACCGCATCTTCAAGCAGCGCAACGTCGACATCGGCGTGGTCACGCTCGCCGACGCGTGGGCTTGGGGCTTCTCCGGCGTGATGGTGCGCGGATCGGGCGCGGCATGGGATCTGCGCAAGGCGCAGCCCTATGAATGCTATTCCGAGCTCGATTTCGACATCCCCGTGGGCAGGAACGGCGACAATTACGACCGTTACTGCATCCGTATGGAGGAGATGCGCCAGTCGACCAAGATCATGAAACAGTGCGTGGAGAAGCTGCGCGCTGCCGAAGGGCAGGGGCCGGTCGCGGTCGGCGACCACAAGATCGTCCCGCCCAAGCGCGCGGAGATGAAGCGCTCCATGGAGGCGCTCATCCACCACTTCAAGCTTTACACCGAAGGCTTTCACGTTCCTGCGGGCGAGGTCTACGCCGCGGTCGAAGCGCCCAAAGGCGAGTTCGGCGTCTACCTCATCGCCGACGGCGGCAACAAGCCCTACAAGTGCAAGATCCGGGCGCCCGGCTTCGCCCACCTCCAGGCCATGGATTTTCTCTGCCGGGGCTACATGCTCGCCGACGTGACGGCGATCCTCGGCTCGCTCGACATCGTTTTCGGGGAGGTCGATCGCTGATGGCCATGCGCCGCCTCGCCGATGCCGCGATCCAGCCCAAGAGCTTCGCCTTCACGATCGAGAATCTCGATTGGGCCAAGGGCGAGATCGCCAAATATCCGGAGGGCAGACAGGCCTCCGCGATCCTTGCGCTGCTGTGGCGCGCGCAAGCGCAGGCGGGCGGCTGGTTGCCGCAAAAGGCGATCGAGCACGTCGCCGATCTCCTGGGCATGCCGAAGATCCGCGCGCTCGAGGTCGCAACCTTCTACACCATGTTCAATCTGGCGCCGGTCGGGCAATTCCACGTCCAGCTTTGCGGCACCACGCCGTGCGTGCTGCGCGGGGCGGACAAGCTGATCAAGCTCTGCCACGACACGATCGGCGAGCCGCTCCAGATCAGTGCCGACGGCAAGCTGTCGTGGGTTGAGGTCGAATGCCTGGGCGCCTGCGTGAACGCGCCCATGGCGCAGATCAATTATGACTATTATGAGGATCTTACCCCGGAAAGTTTCACTAAGATCTTAGACGATCTGGCGGCCGGCAAAGCGGTCAAGCCGGGCCCCCAGATCGCGCGCCAGTTCTCAGCGCCGAGTGGCGGTCCGACCACGCTCACTGATCCCGCCCTCTACGCGCGTGGGAACGGCGCGCCGCCGCACGACCCGGCCTTGCGCGATGCCGACGCCAAGTCGCCGGGCGAGCCGGCGAACGTGCGCGAAGCGGCGGTGCCCAAGTCTCCCGTCGGCGATTCATCGGCGAACAGGCGGTCGTGATGCTCGCGGACAAGGATCGCATCTTCAAGAATCTCTATGGCCTCCATGACTGGGGCCTTGAGGGAGCTCGCGCGCGCGGCGCCTGGGACGGCAGCAAGGCCATCCTGGAGAAGGGCCGCGATTGGATCATCAACGAGGTGAAGGCCTCGGGGCTGCGCGGGCGCGGGGGCGCCGGCTTCCCGACTGGACTCAAATGGTCGTTCATGCCCAAGCAGTCGGACGGCCGGCCGCATTATCTCGTGGTCAACGCCGATGAATCCGAACCCGGCACCTGCAAGGACCGCGTGATCATGCGCCACGATCCGCACCTCTTGGTCGAGGGCTGCCTGATCGCCGGTTTCGCCATGGGCGCGCATACCTGTTTCATCTATATCCGCGGCGAATTCGTGCGCGAACGCGAGCGCCTGCAGGCGGCGGTGGACCAGGCCTACGCGGCCAATCTCATTGGCAAGAACAACGTCCACGGCTTTCCGTTCGACATCGTCGTCCACCACGGTGCCGGGGCCTATATCTGCGGCGAGGAGACGGCGCTCTTGGAAAGCCTCGAAGGCAAGAAGGGCCAGCCGCGCCTGAAACCGCCGTTTCCCGCCAACGTCGGCGTCTACGGCTGTCCGACCACGGTCAACAACGTGGAATCGATCGCGGTGGTGCCGGACATTGCGCGGCGCGGCGCCGCCTGGTTTGCCGGCATCGGGCGGCCGAACAATACCGGCACCAAGCTGTTCTGCATTTCCGGCCACGTGGAGAAACCGTGTACCGTCGAGGACGCGATGGGAGTGCCGTTGCGCGAGTTGCTCGACACCCATTGCGGCGGCGTGCGCGGCGGTTGGGACAACCTGCTCGCCGTCATTCCCGGCGGCTCCTCGATGCCGCTGATCCCGGCCCGCGATTGCGATCGTCTGCTCATGGATTTCGACGGCACCCGGGAGTTCAAGTCCGCGCTCGGCACGGCGGCCGTGATCGTGATGGACAAATCGACCGATATCATCCGCGCCATGGCCCGCATCTCGTATTTCTACAAGCACGAGAGCTGCGGCCAGTGCACGCCCTGCCGCGAGGGCATGGGTTGGATGTGGCGGGTGCTCAGCCGCATGGCAGAAGGCCGCGCGCACAAGCGCGAGATCGACATGCTGATGGAGGTCACGACCCAAATCGAGGGCCACAC
>JAFAHL010000222.1 GCA_019237215.1 Hyphomicrobiales bacterium
TGGTCGAGCTCGGCGATATCCCGCTCGAGCTCGACTTTGCGTTCGGGATGCGTCGCGACCAGCTCGAGCCCGAGCCTGATCCGCGCGAGCGGCGTTCTGAGCTCATGGGACGCATTGGCGAGCAGCATCTTGTGCGCGTTGACCAAGCCTTCGATGCGCGCGGCAGCCTGGTTGAAGCTCCGGGCCAAGCGGGCGACCTCGTCGCGGCCCTCGACCTTGACGCGCGCGGTGAGATCGCCGGCGCCAAGCGACTCGACGCCGCGCTGCAGCCGCTCGAGCCGCCCCGTGAGCCGTCGCACGACCGGGCGCGCGCCGATGGCGACCACCAACGCGATGGCCCCAAGGAAGGCGGCGAGCATGAGCGCACTGGGGCGGTGCCGGGGCGGCACGCGCACAACCAGGCGCCGACCGTCCGGCAGCGGGATCGAAACCGCGGGCCCGGCAGCCGTTCGCATCCAACCGCCGCTCCGGCTGGGAGCGGGGAGCGGCCGGCCGGCGGCGGCCAACGGCTCGCTGGTGCGGCTGAACAGCGCCAAATCCGCGCCCAGACGCTCCGCCAGCCGGTCGATCGCCTGCTGCTGCGCCGCCGCCGGCGCGTTCGCGGCGGGGACAAGCTCGGCGATGACTTCGCCGGCCACTTCGAATTGCTGGCCGAATGCGCCGAAGCCGGAGAAGAAATGCCACAGCAGGCCCGCCGTGAGCACGACCAGAACGAGGCTTGCCACGATCGTGAGGTAGACCTGCAGATAAAGTCGTCTCATCCGAGCCTGCCTCTCGATGCGCCATCGCCGCAAAATGCGCGCGACGCCTCACTCCTTACTCGTCACTCCTTACTCGTCACTCCTTACTCGTCACTCCTGGCTCGTCACTCTTGGGCTTTGGCGAAGACATAGCCTGCGCCGCGCACGGTGATGACGCGCCGCGGCTTTCTCGGATCGTCCTCGATCGCCGCGCGGATGCGCGAGACATGCACGTCGATCGACCGGTCGAACGCCTCGATTTGCTCGCCCTTGACCGCGTCCATCAGCGCGTCGCGCGACATGACGCGGCCGGCATGCTCGGCGAGCGCCAGCAGCAAGGCGAACTGATAGCTGGTCAGCGGCCGCGGCGTCCCGTCAAGCCGCACTTCGCGGGCGCCGCGATCGATCTCGAGCCGTCCATAGCGCAGCAGATCGGGTTTGGGGCCTCCCCGGCCGCGGCGCAGGATCGCGCGCAGTCGCGCCAAAAGCTCGCGCGGCTCGAACGGCTTCGGCAAATAGTCGTCGGCCCCCATCTCGAGGCCGACCACGCGGTCCATGGGGTCGCCGCGCGCGGTCAGCATCAGAATCGGAGTATCGGAGCGGGCGCGGATCTGCCGGCAGATGTCCAGGCCGTCGCCATCCGGCAGCATCAGATCGAGGATGACGACGTCCGACGGCTCTCGCCCATGCAGCGCAAGCCCGCGCGCCCCGCTCTCGGCGTGAACGACGTGAAAACCCGCCTTGCCGAGATACTCGCCGACCATATCGGCAAGACGGGAATCATCTTCGATCAGAAGGACGCGTTCGCCCACGATTGTCCATCAACCGGTGTGCATCAGCCGCGATGCCAGCGCGCCCACCACGGCCTCCCGAGCGCCATCCAGTCCGCGACCTTCCGCCGCTGTTCGGGGCTGAGCACATCGGCGGCATCGGCCAGCGCCTGCGCGATGCGTTTGCTCGCCGTTTCGGCAAGCCCGATTTGCTCGGCGCGCAGGCGCTCGATTGCACTACGATCGATGGTGGGCGCGGTCAAGAGCGTGACGGCCTGCGCGCGCGCGGCCTGCGCCTTCTCTCGCAGCGGCCGCAGATCGGCGACGGCGGCCTTGGCGATGGCTGCGAGCTTGGCCTGCTGGTCCGCCGTCGCGTCGATCTCGATCGCCATATGTTTGGTCATGCGGTCGATCCGATCGTCGATTTGCGCCGGCGAGAGCGGCCCGCCGAACATGCCGCCGTCGTGCCAGGCAATGCGATGCCAGCCGTCTCCTTGCCCGAACGCCTTGGACAGCAAGTTGCCGGTGAGACCCGCCAACAGCGCCACCGCGACCAATGCGATCACGAACGTGCCGCGGCGACCGCGGCGGTAGTCCTCGGACGGAGTTTCCGCTTTGGACTGCCCGTTGCTCTGCTCGACCATCCTGAACTCCTTCCCTCGACTCAGGCGGTATTGCCCGTGAGCCCAAGGTATGGCCCGGCGTTTTCTCACCGGTGTCGGGAAGGTAAAGTTTTGTAAAGTCGCCGCTTAGATGTTCGGCCCAAGCGTGGGCATCCCAAGCGTGGGCATCCCAAGCCTGAGCCCCCCATCAAGAACGTCGAGATTCTTGCGGAAATCCGAGGGCCTGAGAAAATAACGTCCTTAACGTCGGTTTCCACGCCGGCGCGCTAGCCAACCGGACCGCGCATCACGACAGGCAGGCCTCGAGAAAGGCGACGAGCTGCGGTGAGGCGATGACGCTCGCCGCGGGGTTGGCCGCCGGCTCCTTGCGGTGCATGAAGCCGTGCTCGGCGTCGGGATAATATTGCCAAATGGTCGGCGCTGCGCGCTTGTGCAAGTTCTCCCCGAGCGCGGCATAGGTCTCCACGCTGGCGACGTGATCATGGCCGGGCTGGACGACGTGAACGGGGCAACGGATATCGGCGGCGAGCGCGACCGCGTCCTGCTCCTGGTTGGCAAGCCGCGGGTTTTCGATCGACGGATAGGCGGCGGCGCAAGCCTTGACCCGCTTGTCCTGCGCCGCGGCCAGCAAGACATAGCGGCCGCCGAGGCAGAAGCCGAGCACGCCGACGGAGGTGAGAGCCAAGTCGCTCGTCATGTAGTCGATCCACGTTTTGACCTTGGCGTGCATCCCGCCGTCGCTGAGCGTGCGCGCGCGCGCCTTCGATTCTTCGTAATCCGTCGTCAGGGGCAGCCCTTCGTAATGGTCCCACACCGCGGCGGCGAGCCCGGCGCGGGCGAGCGTTTCCGCGTAGCCGCGGACGAACGCGTTGACGCCAAAGATCGTCGGCAGGATGACGACGCCGCTCTTGGTGGGCGCGTCGGGTTGCGCGAGAAAGCCGAACAGGCCGGATTGCTTGACGTCTTGAGACTTGGGTGACACGGGAATCCCCTTTGCGTGTTGCATATTTCGGGCGGCGGCGTCATTCCGCCGCCATGGACCTCGCGAGCGCAGCGTTGACGGCGGGCATGACTTTTTCGGCCATCAGCTCCATGGACTTGCGGCCGAGCTGCGGCTCGGCCCAGTCCTTGCCGCAGTAAAGCAGCGTGCCGAAGTCGCCGACCTGATCGTGCAGCTCCAGGATGCGATCGACGACGCGATTCACGCTGCCGCGGATCACGACGTTGTCGAAGATGTAATCGAAGGTGACGTCCTCGTCCGGCATATGCGGATGCGGCTTGAAGGCGATCATGCGTCTCGCCTTCTTCAGCTTCGCCGTGAGCTGGCTCATGTAGAACCGGTAAGGGCTATTGGGATCGTCGCCACCATAGGCCCGCGCGACCTTGTCGTCCTCGGCGACGAAGATCGAGCGCGCCACCCGCCAGTTCGCGCGCTCCGCCCTGTGTCCGCCCTCGACGCAGCCCTTGGCGTAATTGGCCCATTGGCTCTTGAGGCAGTTGGGGTGAAGAAAGTGCGACGAGATCGGCCACCAGCCGCGCCGCCCGAGCGCGATCAGCCCCTTGGAGTCGGGATCCGTCGCCGTGCCGGCAATGGGCGGATGGGGTTTTTGATAGGGCTTGACGATGTCGCCGATGCCGACCTCGGGCCATAGCGTCCTGACCGTCGAAATGGTCCAGTGTTTTCCCTTGCGATCGATCGGTGCCGTTCCCGCCCACAGCGCAAGGATGTGGTCGATCGCTTCCGCGAACATGTCGTTGCGGTCGGCCTCGAGAAGTCCCAGCGCCTCCGCATCGGAGCGAAGGATGCCGGCGCCGATGCCCAAGATGAACCTGCCTTCGAATAGATTGTCGAGCATCGCCGCGTTCGAGGCCACGACCACGGGATGGCTGTGCGGAAGATTGACCACGGCGGTCCCGACTTTCATCTGCGAGACCGCGCCGAGGAGCGTGGCGATGAACATCATGCTGTTGGGAATGTTCTCGGCCGCGTCGGTGAGGTGTTCGCCGCAATAGCCTTCGCTGTATCCGAGCCGGTCGGCGAGAATGAAGGCTTCCCGATCCTCCTTGAGCGTCTCGACGTAGCGTCTCGCCGGGGGATGCACCGGCATCGTGAAATAGCCGAGTTTCATGCAGTTCTCCGAGGCGCCCCGCGGGTCGGCGACGCGGCATTGTTGTCGCACGCCTCCCCTTGCACAAGGGGCGGGCCAGGTTGCCGCGGCGCTGGTAGAGCGCGCGCAGGCGGGGTCGTCGCCCCGCAATATTGCGTGCGCGATCAAGGACGTGCATTAATCGAATGAGCGACCTTCGATTGCGGCCGGGCCGGGCCGCGCACACGAGATCGGCGCCCATGCGCGTGAACGACCCTCGCGGCTTTGATTTCGGCTTGGGCGAGACCGCCGACATGCTGCGCGACAGCGTGCGCGGTTTCGCCGCCGAGCGCATCTCCCCGCGCGCCGACGAGATCGACCGCAGCAACACCTTCCCGCGCGATCTCTGGCCCGAGCTGGGCAAGCTCGGCGTGCACGGCATCACGGTCGAGGAGGAATGGGGCGGGGCGGGGCTCGGCTATCTCGAGCACTGCGTCGCGATGGAGGAGATCTCGCGCGCCTCCGCCTCGGTCGGGCTGTCCTATGGCGCGCACTCGAACCTCTGCGTCAACCAGATTCGCCGCAACGGCAGCGACGATCAAAAGCACCGCTATCTCGCCAAGCTCATCTCCGGCGAGCACGTGGGCGGGCTCGCCATGTCCGAGCCGGGCGCCGGCTCCGACGTCGTCTCGATGAAGACGCGCGCGCAAAAGAAGGGCGACCGTTACATCCTCAACGGCAGCAAGATGTGGATCACCAATGGCCCGCAAGCCGAGGTTCTGGTGGTCTACGCCAAGACCGATCCGGACGCCGGCGCGCGCGGCATCACGGCTTTTCTGATCGAGAAGGGTTTCAAGGGCTTTTCGACCGCGCAAAAGCTCGACAAGCTCGGCATGCGCGGCTCCGACACCTGCGAATTGGTGTTTCAGGATTGCGAAGTTCCCGCGGAGAACGTCCTCGGCGGCGTCGGCGACGGCGTCACCATCTTGATGTCCGGCCTCGACTACGAACGCGTGGTGTTGGCGGCCGGACCGCTTGGCATCATGCAGGCGTGCATGGACGTGGTGACACCCTATATCCACGAGCGCCGCCAGTTCGGCCAACCGATCGGCGAGTTTCAACTGGTGCAAGGCAAGGTCGCCGACATGTATGTCGGGATGAACGCGTGCAAGGCCTACGTCTATGCAGTGGCCAAGGCATGCGATCGCGGCGAGACCACGCGCGAGGACGCCGCCGGCGCCATCCTCTATGCCGCCGAAAACGCCACGAAGATCGCGCTCGACGCGGTTCAGCTCCTCGGCGGCAACGGCTATATCAACGACTATCCCACCGGCCGATATCTGCGCGACGCCAAGCTCTACGAGATCGGCGCGGGGACGAGCGAGATCCGACGCATGTTGATCGGCCGGCAGCTGTTCGACAAGACGCGCTGATTGTGAGATTCGGCGAGGTCAGATGACCGCTTTGGCATCCGCCATCGATCCTCAGTCAGCCGACTTCGCCCGCAATACCGAGGCGATGAAAGCCCTGGTCGCGGACCTGCGCGCCAAGCTCGATGCCGCCATGCAAGGCGGCAGCGAAGAGGCGAGAGCGCGGCACGCGGCACGCGGGAAATTGCTGGCGCGCGAGCGCATCAACCTGCTGCTCGACCCGGGAGCGCCGTTCCTGGAGCTTTCACCGCTGGCCGCGTACGACATGTACGGCGGCGACGTTCATTCCGCGAGCCTGATCACCGGCATCGGCCGCATCAGCGGCCGCGAATGCGTCGTCATCGCCAACGATGCCACCATCAAGGGCGGCACTTACTACCCGATGACCGTGAAGAAGCACTTGCGTGCGCAGGACATCGCGCGCGAGAACCACTTGCCGTGCGTCTACATGGTCGATTCCGGCGGCGCGTTCCTGCCGCTGCAGGACGAAATCTTCCCGGACGAGCGCCACTTCGGCCGCATCTTCTACAACCAGGCGCGCATGTCGGCGCTCGGCATTCCCCAGATCGCGGTCGTGATGGGGTCCTGTACCGCTGGCGGCGCCTACGTGCCGGCGATGTCGGACCAGAGCATCATCGTGCGCAATCAAGGCACGATCTTCCTCGGCGGGCCGCCGCTCGTGAAGGCGGCGACCGGCGAGGACGTGAGCGCGGAGGAACTGGGCGGCGCCGACGTGCATAGCCGGCAGTCGGGCGTGACCGACTATTATGCGACGGACGACAGTCACGCCATCGGCATCGCACGCCGCATCATCGCCGGCCTCAACTGCCTGAAGCATCCATTTCTGGAAATCCGCAAGGCGCAAGATCCTTTGTTCCCGGCGGACGACCTGTACGGCATCGTGCCCGCGGACCCGCGCACGCCCTATGACGTTCGCGACGTGGTCGCGCGCATCGTCGATGCTTCAGAGTTCGAGGAGTTCAAGGCGCTCTATGGGGAGACGCTCATCTGCGGATTCGCCCATATCCACGGATTTCCGATCGGCATCCTCGCCAACAACGGGATCCTGTTCAGCGAGAGCGCGCTCAAGGGCACACACTTCATCGAGCTGGCGAGCCAGCGCAACATCCCGCTGCTGTTCTTGCAAAACATCACCGGCTTCATGGTGGGGCGCAAATACGAGGCCGGCGGCATCGCCAAGGATGGGGCCAAGATGGTGACGGCCGTCGCCACCACCAACGTGCCGAAATATACCGTCATCATCGGCGGCAGCTACGGCGCCGGCAATTACGGAATGTGCGGGCGCGCCTACGGACCGCGCTTGCTCTGGATGTGGCCGAACGCGCGCATCTCGGTCATGGGCGGCGAGCAGGCTGCGAGCGTGCTCGGGCTCCTGCGCCAGGAAGCGACCGAGGCCAAGGGCGGCAGCTGGAGCGCCGCGGAGGATGAGGCGTTCAAGGCGCCAATTCGCGAGCAATACGAACGGCAGGGGCATCCGTATTACGCCAGCGCGCGCATCTGGGACGACGGCATCATCGATCCCGCCGACACGCGCACCGTGCTTGGCCTTGCGCTCGCCGCCGGGCTCAACGCGCCGCCGCCCGAGCCTACGCGATTCGGCATCTTCAGGATGTGATGGTGTCGCTCGCCCGGCGTTTCCACAAATTGTTGATCGCCAATCGCGGCGAGATCGCGTGCCGGATCATGCGCACGGCCAAACGCATGGGATTGCGCACGGTGGCGGTTTATTCCGACGCCGATCGCGATGCCATGCACGTCGCGCTCGCCGACGAGGCGGTGCTCATCGGCCCGGCGCTGGCGAAGGACAGCTACCTTCACATCGACGCTATCATCGACGCGGCGCGGACGACGGGCGCCGAGGCGATCCATCCCGGGTACGGCTTTCTGTCCGAGAACGCCGATTTTGCGCAAGCCTGCGCGGATGCGGGCTTGGTTTTCGTCGGGCCTTCCGCCGCGACCATCCGCCTGATGGGCTCGAAATCGGCGGCGAAGGCGCTGATGGAGTCGGCCGGGGTGCCGGTCGTGCCCGGCTATCACGGCGAGGATCAGAGCATCGCGACGCTGCAAGCGGCCGCCGATCGCATCGGCTATCCGGTTCTGGTCAAGGCGTCGGCGGGCGGCGGCGGCCGCGGCATGCGCCTGGTCGCCAACGCCGAGGCGCTCGCCGAAGCGATCGCGAGCGCCAAACGCGAAGCGGCGGCCTCGTTTGGGAATGACCAAATCCTGATCGAGCAATACATGCCCCGGCCGCGGCATATCGAAGTGCAGGTGTTCGGCGACAGCGAGGGCAACGTGGTGTCGCTGTTCGAGCGCGAATGCACGCTTCAGCGTCGGCATCAGAAGGTGGTGGAGGAGGCGCTTTCGGCCTCCGTCACGGCCGAACGGCGCGCCGCGATGTCGGCTGCGGCGCGCTCCGCCGCGCAGGCTGCGGGCTATGTCGGCGCCGGGACGGTCGAATTCATCGCGGATGCGGCCGGTTTTCATTTCATCGAGATGAACACGCGCCTGCAGGTCGAGCATCCCGTGACCGAGATGGTCACGGGCATCGACCTCGTGGAGTGGCAATTACGCGTCGCCATGGGGGAAAAGCTGCCGCGGCGGCAGGACGAGATCGCGGCCAACGGCCATGCGATGGAGGCGCGCATTTATGCCGAGGACGCCGCCAAGGGGTTTCTGCCCGCGGCTGGCACCATCCGCGCATGGCGCGAGCCGGCCGGAAACGGCATCAGGATCGACAGCGGGTTTCGCGCGGGCGACGCGGTCACCCCCTACTACGATGCGTTGCTGGCGAAGCTGATCGCGTGGGGAGCCGATCGGCCGCAGGCGCTCGAGCGCTTGGTCGAGGCGCTCGATGCGTTCGAGATCGCAGGCGTCACCACGAATCTTGCTTTCCTCAGAGCGCTGTTGCGCCATCCGCAAGTCGTCCGCAACGAGATCGACATCGGCTTCATCGAGCGGGAACTTGCCGCGCTGACGAGGAGCGCGCCCTCGCTCGCGGCGCTCGACCTCGCCGCGGCTTGCGCCGCGGTGCTGCTGCGCGAACAGCGCGAGCAGGTTTCGCAGGACGGCTCGCCCTGGGATCGGACGGACGGTTGGACGCTCGCCGGCCGCCGCAGTCGCCGCTTGAGCTTTCGAGACGGCGGCGAGCGCTACGACGCGGTGCTGTGGTACGGCCGCGACGGGTTGAGCATGGAATTCGGCGGCACGAATGATCGCTTGCAATTCGTCCCGCGCGAGGGTGGCGTGTTCGACATGTGCCTCGGCGATGCCCCGGAGCGGGTGTCCGTGGCATGGTCCGGCCGCGATCTCGATCTGACCACGCTGCGCGGCCGTCGCAAGCTTAATTGGATCGATCCGTTCGTCGCGGATATTTTTGAAGCTGCGGCGACGGAGCGCATCGTCGCGCCCATGCCCGGCACGGTGACGCGCATCCTCGCCGAGCCGGGCGCCGGGTTGCAGCGCGGCGCGCCCCTCATCGTGCTCGAGGCGATGAAGATGGAGCACACGCTGCGCGCGCCCGCCGACGGTCGCCTGAAGGCGCTCAAATGCGCCGTCGGCGACTTCGTGCAGGAGGGAACCGAACTCGCCGATTTCGAGCCGGGGGTAGCTGAAGTGGAAACGGCGAAATGAC
>JAFAHL010000283.1 GCA_019237215.1 Hyphomicrobiales bacterium
CTCCGATCCCAATTCCGCTGCCCACGATGCCCTGCGCCAGATTGAAGCGGCCGGTACCGCGCGTGATGTCGGCAATGGTGAGCGGAACCAGCACGCCGAACACCGCGGCACAGACGCCGTCGAGCAGCTGCACCGCCACCAGCAGGCGAGGGTCGACCACCACCATGAACAACAGGCCGCGAATGGGTAATGCGGCGAAGCCGATGAGCAGGATTGGCCGGCGTCCCCATTGCTGCGCCCAACGCCCGACCGACGGCGAGAAGGCCGCCACGACGATCTGCGGCACCACGATACAGGCCGCCACCAATGTTGTCGCCCATGCGCTCGAGCGCATGGTCACGATGCTGGCCATCAGCGGAAGCATGGCCGCGTTGGCGAGCTGGAAGACGGTCACGCACGCCGCGAACGTCAAGAGCGGCCTATTGGTCAAGAGAGTGGCAAAGGCCGCCGTTTCATTCCGCCCTTGCGCCAACCCGCCATGGGCGCGAACGGGATCGATCTCGTCCGACCGGATGTGAGCGAGTGCGATCAGCGTGGGAATGATCAAGGCGGCGGTGACCAGGAACACCGCCTGGTTCGACCAGAAATACCCGACCGCGCCCATGCCCGCTGCCGCGAGCCCATTGCCGATGGAGGCGAAGCGGGCGTTGCGGCCGAAGCGTTCCCCGCTGGCGGCATGACCGACGAGCCCGAGGCTGATCGCGGCAATCGCCGGGTTCACCACGCTGCTGCCGGCGGCGTGCAGGATTTGCGCCCCGAGAACGGACGGAAAGATCGGCCATAGCGCGATCAACAGCGCGCTCGCGCTGATTGCGATCATCGCCAGCGCGGCGACGCCACGTTCCGACCGTGCGGCATCGACGATCGCCCCGCCGGGCATCTGCAACGCCAACGCGGCAAGGCCGCGGGCGGTGAGAACGAGACCAATGTCGACCTGCGTCCATCCATGCGCCGTGAGGTAGACGGAGATGAACGGCCCAAATCCGGTCTGCACGTCGGCGACGCAGAACGCGAACCCATCGAGGCCGCGCCGGCTGCGGCGCGAGGCGGTGATCGGTGGCTCAGGGGGCAGCGTCCGCTTCGGGGCAGGCGGCGGCTTGTCGCCGCCGATTCGGCGTGGCTTGGAGTGGACGGTATCGCCGGGTGCCGGTGCGCTGGACAGGGTTACCTCTCTGGTGCTGGAACCTCACTTGAGGGCATGCGCTCGGCGCCCACTGCGCCGACCACCACCACTGGTTCGCCTCGCTTGTATTCCGGCGCCAGTCGCACCTGGTTGCGCGTGAGTTCCAAAGCGATCGATCCGGGCTTTCCTGCCGGGGCGAAATTCAGTGCGTGCCAATCGACGGCGATCTTGCGCATGCCAATGCCGAGAAATCCTCCGAAGTCGATGATGGCGGCATGAACCTGGCCGTCGCGGCTCACGATGATGTCCACGATCCGTCCCATGCCCTCACCGGCGCTGCTGCGAACGCTCTTGCCGAGGATGGTGGAGACCTCCTGGTCGTCGAGCACCATCGCCGGAGTGCCGGCAGAAGGATTGGGCGGGGCGCCGGCCGGTGGCGCGGGCGCCATCGATGGCGGGTTCTCCGCCCCAGGTTGCGCCAGCGGCGGCGGCTCCGGCGCTTGCGCGAGCTGCCTCGGTTGAGCCGATCGCCTTGTTTGCTCGGCCAGACCAGAACCGTCGCTATGGACATCAGCTGCCCCGACCAGCGTGATCGCGACGACAGCGGTAAATGTGGGACCGATACGCATCACTGCTCCCCCCATGCATGCCAACCCGCAGCGTCAAAGGCGAATTACGGCGCCGTCCAGGCAACCGTGAGTAATTTTCCAAAAAATGCACGTCGTTGTCCAAAAAAATGTAGGTGAAACCATACCTCAGCTTCGCCATGTTTCTCGAGCAAGAGAGCAACGGGCAGCCGGATGCTGCAAGAACGCGGCAATCCAGGTGCATGAAAAGCAGCTTGATGCGGGCCACAGTTCCCGCAAGCGTAGGGTTTCAACTTAACGATTTTCAAAAAGATCATTCAATTCCTGCTGAAAGCGCTGACAAGATGAACCGCAAATTTATTCGTGCCGAATGACGGCGATAGGAACTCCAGAACTTGTTTTGCTGCTCGTGGCGCTCGGAGGGATGACTGCCGCCGCGACGTGGGGCGTGATTGAGCTAAAAAAGCCATGAAGATGAATCTGCTTAGTGTTCTTCCGCGAGCACGCGCTGCCCCCGTCTCCAGCCGAACCTAATCAATTCGAGCCGCCGACGCACTATCAGCTCCCCGCCAACGCCTGCTGCGACACCGGCTCTGGCTGCTGACTTCCCGGCTCGATCCGCTTCTGAATCACGGCGACGCACTCGACGTCATTGCGTTGTAGCCCGCCCGGAAGTTGCACGCCTTAGTACTTCGGCCCAGCCGTCAACTCGGCGTCGACGGACGGTAGCCG
>JAFAHL010000411.1 GCA_019237215.1 Hyphomicrobiales bacterium
TTTTCCACGCGCTGCTGGAGAATGCGGCTTCCTTCTATGGCGCGCAGATGAGTGCGATGGACAACGCCACGCGCAACGCGGGGGAGATGATCCGCAAGCAGACGCTGAGCTACAACCGCACCCGCCAGGCGATGATCACCAAAGAGCTGATCGAGATCATTTCGGGCGCCGAGGCGGTGTGAGCGGGCGCGAGAACCGATAAGTCGATGCAATAACAAGGACCATCCATGGCCAACCCAACCGGACACATCACCCAGGTCATCGGCGCCGTCGTCGACGTGAAGTTCGAGGGGCATCTGCCCGCGATTCTCAACGCGCTCGAGACCAAGAACCAGGGCCACCGCCTCGTGCTCGAAGTGGCCCAGCATCTCGGCGAATCGACCGTGCGCACCATCGCCATGGATACCAGCGAAGGCCTCGTGCGCGGGCAGGAGGTCTCCGATACCGGGGAGGCCATCGCAGTGCCGGTCGGCGATGGCACGCTCGGCCGCATCATCAATGTCATCGGCGATCCGGTCGATGAGGCCGGTCCGGTCACGTACAAGGAGCGGCGCCCGATCCACCAGCCGGCTCCCCTTTACACCGAGCAGGCGACGGAATCGGAGATCCTCATCACCGGCATCAAGGTGGTCGATCTGCTCGCACCCTACGCCAAGGGCGGCAAGGTCGGCCTGTTCGGGGGCGCCGGTGTCGGCAAGACCGTCATCATCATGGAGCTGATCAACAACGTTGCGAAGGCTCACGGCGGCTATTCCGTGTTTGCCGGAGTGGGCGAGCGCACGCGCGAGGGCAACGACCTCTATCACGAGATGATCGAGTCCGGCGTCAACAAGGATCCCAAGAAGAACAACGGCTCTGCCGTTGGCTCCAAATGCGCGCTGGTCTACGGCCAGATGAACGAGCCGCCCGGCGCGCGCGCCCGCGTCGGCCTTTCCGGCCTCACCGTCGCGGAATATTTCCGCGACCAGGGTCAGGACGTGCTGTTCTTCGTGGACAACATCTTCCGCTTCACGCAGGCGGGTTCGGAGGTGTCGGCGCTGCTGGGCCGCATTCCCTCCGCCGTCGGCTACCAGCCGACGCTCGCGACCGACATGGGCGCGTTGCAGGAGCGCATCACAACCACGACCAAGGGCTCGATCACCTCGGTGCAGGCGATCTACGTGCCCGCCGATGATCTCACCGATCCGGCGCCCGCGACCTCGTTCGCACATCTCGATGCGACCACCGTGCTGTCGCGCTCGATCGCGGAGAAGGGCATCTACCCGGCGGTCGATCCGCTCGACTCCACCTCGCGCATGCTGTCACCGATGATCGTGGGCGAGGAGCACTATGCCGTTGCCCGCCAGGTGCAGCAGATTCTGCAACGCTACAAGGCGTTGCAGGACATCATCGCGATCCTCGGCATGGACGAACTTTCAGAAGAAGACAAGCTCACGGTCGCCCGCGCGCGCAAGATCGAGCGGTTTTTGTCACAGCCCTTCCATGTCGCCGAAGTGTTCACCGGCGCGCCCGGCGTGTTCGTCGAACTCGCCGACACCATCCGAGGGTTCAAGGGTCTGTGCGAAGGAAAATACGACTACCTGCCCGAGGCGGCCTTCTACATGGTTGGCACCATCGAGCAGGCTGTGGAGAAGGGCAAGAAACTCGCGGCGGAAGCGGCGTGAGATGCCACGCATGCGAACGATCGCCGCGCATGTAGTGATCCTTTGCGTGGCTTTCGTAGTAGGACTCCTGGGACGGGCGTCCTATGGGCTTTCGTGCTTCTACGCAAAGCAGCCGTTTGGCTCAAGCTGCAGCTTTTTCGAGGGGATGCTCGCTTTCCTTGAGTTTGGCGTTCTGACGGCGGTAATTCTTTATGCGGTGTGGGCTGCGGTTTTTGCCGTGTGGCGGATGCTGAGAAACGTGGGGCGCGTGCCGAAAGATACGTCGAGGTAATCATGGCCACCTTTCACTTCGATCTCGTCGCGCCGGAGAAGGTTTTGTTCTCCGGCGAGGTCAGCCAGGTCGACGTGCCGGGCGCGGAAGGCGACTTCGGCGTGCTGGCGGCGCATGCACCGCTCGTGACCGCGTTGCGGCCCGGAATTCTGGTCATTTATAGCGAACGCGACGCGC
>JAFAHL010000414.1 GCA_019237215.1 Hyphomicrobiales bacterium
TGGGTGTAGCGGGCGAGATAGGCGAGGACGGCCTTCGGTC
Source organism: Hyphomicrobiales bacterium (assembly GCA_019237215.1). Classification (GTDB taxonomy): domain Bacteria; phylum Pseudomonadota; class Alphaproteobacteria; order Rhizobiales; family Xanthobacteraceae; genus VAZQ01. Next base: position 41 of record JAFAHL010000414.1, read on the forward strand.
CGGCGAACGGCCTCTTGGCGTAGACCACCCATTCCGAGCGGCGCAGGGGTGCAAGCGTGGCGTCGAAGGCGCTCTTGTCGGCGAGCGGCGCGAGATCGCCGAGGAAGACGAGGCGGCCGGCCGTGTGCAGGGCCGCGAGTCCTTCGAGGAAGAGGCGGCGGAAGAGACGCGACAGCACGCGCACGGGCAGGAAGAAGTTTTGCTTGCAGGCGACCCAGCGCGACCCGTCCGGCGACAGGCCGCCGCCGGGAACGATGACGTGGACGTGGGGATGGTGGGTCAGAGCCGACCCCCAGGTGTGGAGCACGGCGGTGAGGCCAATGCGCGCGCCGAGATGCTTCGGGTCGGCCGCGATGGTGGTCAGCGTCTCCGCGGCGGTCCTGAACAGCAGGTCGTAGACGGCGGCCTTGTTCTGAAAAGTGACGGCGCCGATCGCCCCCGGCAGGGTGAAGACGACATGATAGTAGGGAACCGGCAGCAGCTCCGCCTCGCGATCTTTGAGCCATTGCCGGGCCGCGCCGGCCTGGCACTTCGGGCAATGCCGATTCCGGCAGGTAATGGGCGTCGCCCATTACCTGCCTTATGGGCACTTCCAGTAATGGGGAGTTGGCGTACTGGCGTCGGCGTTTTTCGGTGAATTGCACAGATCTTTCTCTCCATAACAGAGCCGTCATGCGCCTCCGTCGGCTCGGCCACCAATGGCCGGTCACGAACGGGGACGAATATGTTGGAGACCTACTTCTCGGCATCGAAGATGCGGGCGCATCTGCGGGGCGGGCCGAGCGGTCCATACCTTGACGGTTTCGCGGTCGCGCTCGAGCGGCAGGGGTATAGCGCCGACACGGCAGTCCGATATCTGCGGGCGGCAGCGCACCTTGGCCATGTCGTGGCCCGGCAAGGGGCAATGCCAATCGAGGTTGATCTGGCGGCGTTCAGCGAGCACTTGCGCAGTTGCCGATGTCCGCGCCCGATTGGAGGGCGCCGCAACCACCACACCATTTTCGGCGCCCGGCTCTTTCGCCGGCATCTTGTCGAAATCGGCGTTTGCCAGCCCGCCGCCGTGCCGTTGCAGCGAGCCGAGCCGCGGCTGGTGGCCCACTTCAAAGAGTGGCTGCGCAAGCACCGCGGCGCGTCCGACGCCACGATCAGACTCTACGCCCGCGACGCCGCGCGCCTGGCAGCGGCGCTCGGGCACGATCCAGAAGGATGGGAGCCGGCCTCCGTTCGCAGCTTTTTCCTGGACTGCGCGGGCCGTTGTGGCGAGGGAACGGTCGAGAAGTTGACGACCAGCCTGCGTGCGTTCTTGCGCTACCTCGCTGTCGAAGGCCGCTGCCGAGCGGGTCTCGCCGATGTCGTTCCCGGCTATGCCCGCTGGCGGCTCGCCGACTTGCCGCGATATCTGGCGGCGGAGCAGGTGAACCGGCTGATTGCGGCATGCGACGGCGAAGTCGTCGAGCGCCGGCGGGATCGTGCGATCCTGCTGCTCCTGGCGCGCCTCGGGCTGCGCGCCGGCGACGTGGCGCAACTCCGCCTCGCCGACATCGAGTGGGAGACAGGCTCGCTCCGGGTCTCGGGCAAGTCGCGCTACGAGGTGCGTCTGCCGCTTCCGCAGGATGTCGGGGATGCGATCGCCGCCTATCTCGCGGACCGCCCCTCGACCTGTCCAAGCGATCACGTGTTTCTGCGCAATGTCGCACCCTTTCGGCCGTTCCGGAATGGCGACGGCGTCTCGTCGGTGGTGAGACGCCTCATGCAGCGGGCCGGCGTCGTATCGCCAGTTAAGGGGGCGCACGTCCTGCGACACACGGCGGCGACCGAGATGCTGCGCCATGGCGTTCCGCTCGAGAAGATCGGGTTGGTCCTGCGGCACCGGGGCGTCGACACGACGGCCCATTACGCCAAGGCTGACGTCGCGCTCCTGAAGCAAATCGCACAGACCTGGCCGGAGGTCTTCTGATGTTGAAGGCCATCGAGGCTTATCTGGCGCTCCGCCGCGCCACCGGATTTGCGATGCTGAACGCGGAATGGCTGCTCAAAAGCTTTGTCGCCTTCGCGGCCGAGCGCGGGCAGACGCATGTCCGCGCCCAAATCGCAATCGATTGGGCGGCGCGCGGACCGTCCGTTGCGCAACGCGACGCCCGGCTGAAAGCCGTCTGTCGCTTCGTGCGTCATGTCCGGGTTGAAGACACCCGGCATGAGCTGCCCCCAGCCAATCACTTCGGCGCCCGCAAGACGCGGCGCTCGCCGCACATTTACTCGGCGGTGGAGATCGACCGGCTGATCGAAGCCGCCCTTCGGCTTCGCCCCAAAGGCGGCTTGCGCCCATGGACCTATGCGACACTGATCGCGCTGCTCTCGGTCACCGGATTGAGGATCTCCGAAGCGCTGAAGTTGACCGTCGCCGACGTGACATGCGACGGCCTGTTGATCCGCGAGACCAAGTTCCGGAAGACCCGCCTAACGCCGCTGCACGACACGGCGGCAGCCGGCCTGGAGCGCTATCTGGCGCGTCGCCGGCCCTTCTCTGAAGCCGATCCGGTGTTCGTCGACGCACGGGGTCTGCCGCTACGCTACATCGCGGTCAAAGAGACCTTCGACAGGCTGGTCTGCAGTGCAGGCATCGCGCCGGCGGCGCGGCGCCGCCCGCGTCTGCACGATTTGCGGCACACGTTCGCGGTGCGCGCGCTGCAGGGCCGTCCTGCCGATCGAAGCCGAACCGGCGCGCATATGGCGGCGCTTGCGACCTACATGGGTCACGTCAACATCTATGCGACCTATTGGTACCTTGAGGCTACCGCCGACCTCATGCGCGACGTCGCCGCGGCCGGTGAAGAGTTCTTCGCCGAAGGGAGGCAATCATGACGCCGATTGCTCCCCTCATCGAAGCGTTCCTCGACGAGACGCTCGCGCGCCAGCGGGACGTCAGCCGGCATACCCGAGACTCCTACGCCGTGAGCTTCCAGTTGCTCTTCATGTTCGCGGCGAAAAAACTGAAGGTCTCGCCGTCGGCGCTGACGCTGGAGCAACTCGACGCCGGCCTCATCAGCGCCTTCCTGGAGCATCTCGAGGATAACCGCAAAAACGCGCCGGTGACACGCAATGTCCGGCTGGCGGCCATCAAGTCCTTCTTCCGCTTCCTCGAATACAGGCAGCCGGCAGCCCTGGAGCATGTCCGCCGTGTCCTGGCAATCCCGTTCAAGAAGACGGATCAGCGTCTGGTCCCCTATCTCCAGCGGCAGGAGCTGCAGGCGGTGCTCGACGCCCCGGATCCCGCCACGCGCGACGGCGTCCGCGACCGGGCCATGCTGCATCTGGCGGTTTGTGCGGGTCTGCGCGTGTCCGAACTGACGGGGTTGAAGCTCGAGGACATCGACCTATCGTCGATGAGCATTCGTGTTCTTGGCAAGGGACGACGGGAACGGACGCTCCCCTTGTGGAAGACCACGGCGGCAGCCCTGCGCGCTCGGCTCGCCGTTCGTGGGCGGATCGCCGCGCCGGAGGTGTTCGTCAACACCCGGGGAGAGCCGCTGAGCCGATGGGGCTTCGCCTATCTGCTCAAACAGCATGCCGCGACCGCAGCTCGAACGCATCCCGGCCTCGACAAGAAACGTATCTCGCCCCACGTGCTGAGGCACACATGCGCGATGATCATCCTGCAAGCAACGCAGGACATCCGTAAGGTGTCGCTGTGGTTGGGGCACGCCACGTTGACGACCACGGAAATCTACACGCGTGGCGATCCGACAGAGAAGCTCGACGCCATGGAATCGATCGTTCCACCGCATCTGCGACGCGGCGCGTTCCAGCCGTCTGACAAGCTAATCGCACTCCTCAAGCTCTCTTCGTAATGGGGAGCTGGATTGGCGGCGGGAAGACACAAGAGCGCGATCAAGTCGCCGCCAACTCCCCATTACT
>JAFAHL010000418.1 GCA_019237215.1 Hyphomicrobiales bacterium
AAATCTTTTGATCGATCCGGCATCGACGACGGCGCGCGCCTCCGACGTGAACACCTGCCCGGGAGCGAGATCCTCGAGATAAGCCTTGTCCACCGCATTCTCCTTCGATGAGGCGCGCGCCGGCGGCAGAGCAAGCGGCGCCGCGAACGGCGCGGTGACGGCTCTGCGCAGGCGCAACGCTATCAACGTCGGATTGTTCTCACCCACGTCGGTGCCATGCAAGGGTGGGGCAGGCGGCGAATGCCCTTGCGCGAGAATGAGCGGACGATGCAACCTTCCGTTCGTCCCCGCGAGGGGCACCCCGCGACGCTCGCGTCGCGGGGACCCCGTTGCGGGGACCCAGGGTCTCGAGCACGGCAGACTGGATCCCCGCTTACGCGGGGATGAGCGGGGAGATGGATGAACCTAGGTCCGCGGCGGCGACCGGCTCGACGACGAAGCGGTATTTGCGTCCGCGCGCGTCGGTCGCCCACCAACCGTCGCGCTCGTCGTCGCAGCCGTAGTCACCCCACAGCCGCGACGCATCGAATTCTGCCATCGCCATTGCGTCTTCGCGCAACTCGAACAACGGCTGCAGCGGGCGGCGTGCGTTGACCTCGCCGTTGTCGTCGAGCGCGAGCCGGACGATTTGAAACATGTGCGCGATCCTGCGTTGGGTGGCGTCTGCGCTACACCCCGTCCGTTGCGGAAATTTGACACTACCGCGGCGGGCGGCCGTCATGACCCGTTTGACAAACGCGCATCGGTGCGCGCCTTGTCATCCAACCTTCATATCGCCTGCGCTATCTAACAATCGTTAACAAAGTATGCTTTTGGCTGGAACTTTCCCTCGGCAGCGTCGGAACTTTCCCTCGAAAGCGATGAGCGAGCACGAAAAATTTCTGGTGCCGCACGAGATCGACGAGATTCTCGATCGCCTTCCGCCGCAGGTGACGCTCCACGTCCCGGACCATATCCTTTCGCTCTGGTTCCCGCCGGGGCCCGCCCACGGCGTTATGGAAGAAAGAGCGCTCGCGCGCGCGCTCAGTTACGCCAAAAGCTGTGCCTGCGCGTTCGCGTATCACGGCGACCGCGGTGAGGGCGTCTTTTCCAAGGCGATACCGTCGCAAGATTGACCCGACAAAGGCGCCGAGCGCGTCCCGCTCCAGCGCCGAAGTCAAACCAGGGTCCTGCGGATGCGGGCGCTGAGAAGGTCGATGGCGACGACGGTGACGACGACGATGATGATTTGAGCCGCGGTCTCGGCGTACTGGAAGGCGCGGATGCTTTCGTAGAGTGTCTGACCGATCCCGCCCGCGCCGACGATGCCGAGCGTGGTCGCCGAACGGACATTGGTCTCGAGCCGGTAAAGCGTCAGCGAGCTCCAGAGCGGCAGCACCTGCGGCACGACGCCGAACACCACTTCCTGCACGCGCCGCGCGCCGGTCGCTCGGATGCCTTCGACCGGTCGTGGGTCGATGGCCTCGACCGCCTCGGAAAACAGCTTCGAGAACACCCCGAGATTGTGAACAAAGATGGCCATGACGCCGGCGAACGGGCCGAGGCCGACGGCCACCACGAACATCAGCGCGAAGACGATCTCATTGATGGCCCGGCACGCGTCCATCAGGCGGCGCACCGGCTGGACGATCCATTGCGGGCAAACATTGGCCGCGCTCAGGATCGAGAACGGGATTCCGAACACGACCGCGAGTGCGGTGCCCCAGATCGCGATCTGCACCGTCACCACCATGTCGGCGAGGTAGTGATCCCAGTCGTGAAAATTCGGCTTGAGAAACGCGGCGCCGAACTGGGCCATGTTGCGCCAGTCCGTGAACAGCGCGACGACGCGAAACATCTCCGCCGGCGCCCACGCCCACGCCAGCAACGCGAAGATCGCGGCCCAGGCGAGCCAGCCGCGCAGCCGGCGCCCGAGCGGATGCGAGGGCACCGCGATCGCGGCAAGGTCGTGAGCGGCGTGAGCAGGTGTCGCGGTCTCCGGCGATCCTGCTCGCGCCAATCCCGCTTGATCGGAAACCTGCAACATCGCATCTGCCCGACGGCGGCTCAGCCTTGGCGCGCGGGAGGCGTCGGGCGTGAGCCCGGCGCTTGCCTGGCCGCGGTCATGTCAGTGGGTGGTCGCGGTGCCGGCGGCAAACTCGGCGATCATCTTCTTCAGGTCGTCTTGGCGTCCGGCCTTGTCGGCCTCGAGGAACGCCGCCGCCCGCCGGTGGAGCTCGTCGGTCTCGGCCTTCTTCTGCATCTCCTCGAGCTTGGCGATCTCAGTGCGGATGGCCGCAATCTGGCTGCTCTTCTCCTCCGCCGAGAGCTTCTCGTCGCCCTGCACGCGCATCAGCGTCTTGTTGGCCTCGAGCACCCGGATCGGGATCAGCTGATTGTCGGAGGAGGGTTGGAACGTGGACCAGACCAGGTTGGCCAGAACCGCTTTGGCCGCTGCGATCTCGTCATCGGAGCCGATGCGGCCGTAGCTCATCAGGAAGGTGTAGAGTTTCGTCTTGACGGCCGGGTCGAGGTCCTTGCGCCACACCAGTGGATCGAGCGGGATGAGCGGTGACGTCCAGATGATCTTGATCTGGTTGCGCGCGTCCGGCGCCGAGGCCGCCACGCGCTGCAGGTCCTCGCTGTTGTTGGTCGCGGCGGCGACCTGCTTGTTGGCGACCGCCATGGCATTCGCCTGGTGATTGGCGTTGCGCACGGTCTTGAAGCACGTCTTCGGATCGATGTTTCGCGCCGCAAAGATATAGGCCGTCGGCACCAAAAAGCCGGACGTCGAGTTCGGATCGCCGATGCCGAAATCGAGCGACTTGTCGCACTTGAGGATGTCATCGACCTTCGCGAACGGACTGTCCTTGTGCACGATGATATGGGAGTAATAACCGACGTTTCCGTCGCGGGCGACGATGCGCGCGAATACCTCGCCGCTCGCGCGGTCGACCGCCTCCATCCCCGACTTGTTTCCATACCAGGCGACCTGGATCTTGTTGAAGCGCATCGCCTCGATGACGCCGGCGTAATCGGTGGCGTAGAATCCGTTCACCTTGAAGCCGGTGGCTTTCGAC
>JAFAHL010000523.1 GCA_019237215.1 Hyphomicrobiales bacterium
CCGAAATTCGTCGCGCTGAGCGCGACCAATGCCGCCAAGCTTTACGGCCTTTATCCGCGCAAGGGCACCATCGCGGTCGGCAGCGACGCCGACCTCGCGATCTGGGATGCGGACAAGGAAGTGACCATCACGCAATCGAAAATTCACGATGCGATGGACTATACGCCCTACGAAGGGATGACGATCAGAGGCTGGCCGATCACCACGCTGGTGCGCGGGGAAGTGGTCGCCGAGGGAGGGGAGTTCGTCGGCGCGGCCGGCAAGGGCTGCTTCCTCAAATGCGATATTTCACCCGCCACCGCGCCGCTCGGGCGGCGCACCATCGCGTTCGATCCGGCAACGGGGTCAGCGGAGCCGAGCAGGCACGCCGATCACGCACATTGACCGACGCCGGTTACCCGCGGACCAGGCCCGGCGCCGCCAGGATGGCCTCGCGTACCGCCTCGTAATAGCGCACATAGCCGGTGCAGCGGCAGAGGTGCGGGTCCAACGCTTGCGTGATCGTCCGCTCCAAATCCTTGCGCGCTACCGGCGCACGCTTGAGGCGGTCCATCAGCACCGTCGTCGCGGTCACGAAGCCGGGCGTACAGTAGCCGCACTGGAAGGCAAAATATTTCATGAACGCCTGCTGTACATCGGTCAACTCGACCACCTTGCCGTTGGCATCGCGTTCGGCATGCCCCTCGATCGTCTTGACCGATTTTCCGGCGAAAAAATGTGCCCCGCTGATGCAAGTGCGATGCTCCTCAAGCCGGCCATCGGGATTTTCGAGAATGACCGTGCAGGCGTGGCAAACGCCTTCCCCACAGCCCATGCGCGAGCCGGTGAGGTTGAGATATTCGTGCAGAAAATCCTGCATCATCATGTCATCGGGGACGTCGATCGGGCCGATCTGTTTTCCGTTGACAGTGAGCGAGAGCGGCCGTGCGGTCATGACAGCGCTCCTCGGATTTTGTCGGGAGTGATTGGCATTTCATAGAACCGGTGGCCGATCGCATGCGCCACAGCGTTCGCGATCGCCGGCAGAATGGCGATGACGGTTACCTCCGCCATGCCCTTTGGCGGATCCTCGGCGGACCGGGCGGGCAAGACGTCGGCGGTTTGGTTCCAGACCGCGACCTCGGAGGCGCGCGGCAGGTGATAGCGATCCCAGTTCCAGGTACCGTCACCCGGTCCATCTTCGTAGAGCGGCAGATATTCGTGCAGTGCATGGCCGATGCCCATGGCCAAGCCGCCCTGAAGCTGACCGGAGACAAGCTCCGGGACGACCTGGGTCCCGCAGTCCAGAATCGAGTGATGCGACAGCAATTCCACGCCGCCGGTCTTGGTGTCGACTGCGATTTCGACGATATTGGCGATCGACGACACGTAGTTTTGCCCGACGATATTGCGCATCGGCGCATAGGAGACGCTGGCGCGCTCGACGAAGTGGAAGCCGCCGGACGTCATCAAGGCCTTGCGCTCCGGCGGCGCGCCGGCGCCGTAGCAAACGGCCAAGGCGTCGGCCTTGAGTCGCTCGCGGCCCACCGTCGGAACGTCGAACTCCGCCTGCGCCCACTGTGCTCGCCGACGGTTGAAAACGTGAACGGATACCCCGGTGATCAGGCCAATCTCGTGCGCGGCCATTGCCACCCGGTCGATCGGCAGCGGCGCGCGTCCGGCGGCAGACAAGGCGCCGTCGACGAGGCGAATCTCTTGCGGAGAAACCGCGGGGCCGCCCGCGCGCCCCCACAGCGCGATCGCGGCGGGATAGAGACCGAATCGCAGCAACGCGTGCGCGGCCTCACGCGTCGCATGCCCGACGAAGTAGACGCCGTTCGATGCGCTCATCGGCGCGGTGAACAACGGTGTCCAGCGCGGATTTGCCGCGAGCTCGGCCTCTTTGTCCGGTGGCGTCGTGTTCGGGTTGTTGGTCGAGGTCAGCGGCATTTCCGGCCAATCGACGACACCGAATGAAGCGCGGTCGGGCGCGCGACCAAGAATGTTTTGCACCATCACGGCTTGCGAGGTCGTGAGGCCTACGCCGATCTCGTTGCCGATCTGACGCAGTGCAAGGCGGCCCTGCTCATCGAACGACAGCGTGGCCAGGGCCGCCTGCGCGAGGTTGCCGTAGCCGCGCTGGACCGAGGATAAGCCGACGCCGTATTTGCGACCCGGATTTTCGCTGTCGAATTTGGCTTTGCGTGCTTTGCGCTCCGTCCAAACCGGATGCGCCTGAGCTTTCAGCAGGATTTCCTTGTTGCGCACCTGCGGCTCATCGTTGGCGACTTGGGTCCCGACCGTGCTGAGGTTGCGCAGCCTGAGCTCGACAGGATCGATATCGAGCGCCTCCGCGGCCTCGTCGACCAGCATCTCGATGCCCATGATCGTCTGCAGCGAACCGTATCCGCGCGTCGAGCCGGCCTCGACTGCGCGCGAGGAAATTGCCGCAAAGCACAAATCGCTCTTGGGAACGTGATAGATCGAAAGCGCCTGCGACGTCCCGGCCACGCCCACATTCGCCGACACATTCGGCCGTCCGCCGCCGTCCAAGGTGTATGTGCCTTTAACGATCTTGAATTTGCCCGAGCGTTTGTCGGCCACCAGCGTGTTTTGCATCCGGAAGGAATGCTGCTTCATTCCCATCTGGAACTGCTCGTACCGGTCGTTCGCCAGGCGGACCGGCCGGCCCTGGCCATAGAGCCCGGCAACGATGCAAAAATAGGGGAAGACGGAATGATCCTTCGTGCCGTATCCGACGGTGTGGCCGACGTTGAAGTCGATCATGTCGACGCGGAAATTCGTTTTCGCCAGCATCTCTGCAGCGCCGGTGACGCCTTCATACGGTGATTGCGTCGACACCAGGATGTGCAACGCCCGGTTCTTGTCGTCGTACCAGACCAGCCCGTTGTCGGCCTCCAACGCCGAAGCATCGACCGATTGCGAGAAATATTCGCGCTTGAGCACGAGCGCATCGTCGCCGGCAGCTCCAATCTCGCGCTCGATGTCGAGCGTCGCGGCCATGCCTTTCGCTGCCGGATTGCCGGCACCGTCCGGAGCCGGCCATACCACCTCATCGCCCTCGAATTTTCCAAAGATCGTGGCATCGAGGATCGGTGAATAGCGACCGTCGGGCTCGGGCTCGTCCTTTTGCACACGGACAAATCGCGCCGCACCATAATGCGGGGGCGGCTTCGGTCCGGTGACGGCGCCATAACGAACCACCTTGTCGTTGAAACGCAGGCGGCGCTTGGCGGCGTCGTAGCGGGCAAAGTCCCGATAGATGAGAAGCGCCACCGGTTGGCCGAGCAGTCGCGGCGTCTCGCCTTTGGGCACTAAGAAAACGTCGCCGTAAAACGTGGGACGATGCGGAGCCACCCGGTCGCGCTGCAAATCCTCCGCGGTGACCAACCGGTCGGGCTGCAGGTCATTGCCCAGCACGCTCAGATCGATACCTTCGAATGTACGATCGGCCTGCGTGGCGTGGATCAGGAAGGCATGACTTTGCTCGCTCGGCCAGCCAGGCAGGTCGCGGGCGCGAAAGTCGCGCGAAAAAGTCTTCTCGCCAGTGACCTTGGCGAGTGCATCGGTGCGGTAGCGCAGCCGGCCGTCGGCGTCGAACGCACCCGGCACCGCGTCCGCCGCCGGATCAAGCTGCAGCGCTGCGGCATCGGATCCAATCAAGTTGAGGCGAAAGGCAATGCCCGCGGCAATCCCGCCGTGGAGCAATTCTCGGCGCGTGACCGTGGACCGCATGCCGCCCTCCCTCTGTAGACGGTCGAGCAACGGCAATAGAACATACATTCGCCCAGGCAAGATCAAGTGCCAAGCGCGGGCGGTCGAAAGCGATCGATCGCGGTGCTTGTCGCCGCTGCCAAAACTTTGAGCGACCGCCTGCGGGAGACCGGTCGAACGCGCACGAGCGTCAATCAGGTTTGATGTCGGCCTTCTGCACGATCATACCGAACTGCGCGGTGTCCTGTTTGATGCGTGCCGCCAATCCTGCCGAACTCGATGGGATCGTGTCGACGCCGCCGGCGGCGAAGCGCTCCTTGATGTCGGGCATCTCGAGGACCTTCACTATTTCGGCGTTGAGCTTGTCGATGACCGGCTGTGGGGTGTCCTTGGGCGCCAGCAAAGCAGTCCAGGTCGAGGCATTCACTTCCGCCACACCCGCTTCTTGCAGGGTTGACCAATCAGGACCAAACCTTGACCGCCTGGCCGACGCGACGGCCAGAACGCGGACGCGCCCGGTCTTGAGGTGCGGGGCGACCGATGAGCTTGCCAGCATGCCGAGCGGAATCTCGTTGGCGGCAATCGCGTTGGCGGCCGGTGCGCTGCCCTTGTAGGGAATGTGCTGGAACTTCGTGCCGGTGTTGAGCGCCATCCACTCGAGCACGATCTGATTGACGGTGCCGTTGCCGGGAGAACCGACCGAGATGCGGCCGGGCTGGGCTTTGGCCGCGGCGATCACGTCGGCGACCGACTTGAACGGCGCCTCACCGTGCGTGGCGAGCACGATGGTGGCATCGCTGATCAAGGAGATCGGCGCAAACTCGCGCTCGATATTGTAGGGCACCTCCTTGAACAGCACCGGAATGACGGCGGCTTCGCCGATCGTCGCCATCACCAGCGTATAACCGTCGGGCGCGCTTTTCGCCGCCGCCGCCATGGCGATGAAACCATTCCCGCCGGGCCGGTTCTCCACCACCACCTGCTGACCCCAGGCTTCGGTCAGCTTGGCACCGACGAGCCGGGCGGCGATATCGGCGGGGCCGCCGGGTGCGTAAGGAACAAGCAGGTGGATGGGCTTTACCGGATAGGTTTGCGATGCGGCCGGCTGCGCCAAGAAAACGAGACCCGAACCAAGCAGTGCTAGGATGAGGCGCACCTGATCCTCCTGAGCCATTGGCGTAGTGCGCGACGCGGTAGCGCGCCGGCGGATTGAATGCCTCCATAGCATAAGACGCAGTCAAAAGCGGCGGCGCGTCGCTCGGCAGAGGCTGACGAAAAAGCGGGCACGACGGTCCGCATGCGAGCCGTAGCCGTTTGCCGTACTATTGTAAGAAAATCCGTATTCGATCATCATGGGATTGATTGCCGCATCTCACACAGGCGCCGAGCAATGACCATCGAGCCGTGGCGAGCGACCTGCATCCAGACCAAAAGCAAGCTCGCTGTCAAAGCCCCCGATCGTGCCGGCGCCTGGGCGATCATCAATGACAACATCGCGCACGTGATCGATCTGATCGAGGCCGCGACCCGCGGCGCCGATCCCCCCGATCTCGTGGTTCTTCCGGAGTTCTCGCTGCAAGGACCCCCGCACGGCTTGCCGGCGGCCGAATGGATCGAAAAAGCCTGCTGTCCCGTTCCCGGCGCGATCACCGAGCCGTTGCAGACGCTCGCCCGCCGACATCGACTCTATATCGGCGGCCATCAATTCGAGAGCGACCCGCAGTGGCCGGGCCGTTATTTCAATACCAGTTTTCTGATCGATCCGACCGGTGCAGTCATCCTGCGCTACCGGCGGGTCAATACCGCTGCCTTCCCCTCTCCGCACGATTTTATGGATGCGTATTTGGCGCGCCACGGCATGGCCGAGATTTTTCCCGTGGCGGATACCGGGCTTGGGCGGCTCGCCATGATTCCCTGCGGGGAGATCAACGTGCCGGAGGTCGCGCGCGTGCTGATGATGCAAGGGGCCGAGGTCATCCTCCATCCGACGAATTCACCGAGACGGCCGACCCAGGAAGCCGCCAAGATCGTGCGCGCGGCCGAGAACATGGTCTACATCGTCAGTGCGAATGTCGCCGAAGGAATCGGGTTTTCGTGGGATGGCTCGGTGCAGGGCGGGCGCTCCCACATCATCGACTATCTCGGCCGGACATTGGCCTACGAGGACGGCGCCGGAGAAACCACGTCGGTCTCGGCGCTGATCGACGTCGAAGCGCTGCGCGAAGCACGCAAACAGGATACGGGGACGGCCAATCCCCTGCTGCGCGCGCGCTGGGAAATGTACCGGCCATTCTTCGCAACGGCGTCGTTCTATCCGCCCAACAGCTTCCTCCATACGCCGATGTCGGACGCAGCCTCCGCCAGCCCGGCGCTGGCCGCATCCTTGCGCAACATGGCAAGCGCCGGCGTCATCGTCGACGAACCGGGGGTGCCCATCAAAAAAAGAGCAGGAGAAGCCAGATGATCAGCGAAGCCGAAAACGAGCTCCTGACCCACGTCGGCCGCAAGACGCCAATGGGCAAGTTCATGCGGCAGTTCTGGATTCCAGCCTGTCTTTCCTCCGAGCTCGAGGCCGACGGCCCACAGATGCGTTTGATGTTGCTCGGCGAGAAGCTGATCGCGTTCCGCGACACGGCCGGCCGCGTCGGCATCATGGATCATCTCTGCCCGCACCGCCTGGCGTCGTTGTTTCTCGGCCGCAACGAGGATCACGGCATCCGTTGCGCCTATCACGGCTGGAAGTTCGACGTGGACGGCAATTGCCTCGATCAGCCCAACCTGCCCGACAAGAACAAGTATCCCGCGGGCGTGAAGGCCAAGGCCTATAAGACCACCGAGCGCGGCGGGATGGTGTTCGTCTACATGGGCGAGCGCGCCGAGGCGCCGCCCTTCCCCGAGATCGAAGCCGCCGTCACCACCAACCCCGACGACAGAAACGTCGCCTTGACCCACCGCGAGTGCAACTGGCTGCAAGCGCTCGAAGGCGACATCGACACCTCACACCTGGGCTTCCTCCATGCCGGGTGCGTCGACCCCTCCAAGATGGACCCCAACGACGCTGCAACCTATACGGTGCTGAACAAGGCTCCCCAGATTCACGTCAGCGAAATGCCGTTCGGGACGATGTATTCGGCCTCACGCGCGGCCATGGAGGGCCATGAGCATCACCGCTTCGCCTGTTTCATCTTTCCATTCTGGGTCTGCTATCCGAGCGACCGGCTGGAACGCAACCTGTCGGCCAATGCCTGGGTGCCGATTAATGACGAGCACACCATGATCTTCAACATCGATTTGCAGCGCGCCAGCGGCAAGTTCAAATCGATGCGATACGCCGATGGAAGCCTCGTCCCCGGGCTGGCGCGGCCGCTGGAATATCTGCCGCGGACGAACGATTGGATGGGACGGTGGCGGCCGGTGAAGAACAAGTCGAACGATCATGGGCTCGACCGGGGCATGCAGCGTCGGGGCGAAAGCTATACCGGCATCGTCGGCATTCCGCTCCAGGATCAGGCGATCCAGGAGACCATGGACCCGATTATCGACCGCACGCAGGAGCACCTCGCCTCCAGCGACCGCATGGTCATGCTCACGCGACGGGCGTTGCTCAAGGCGGTGCGCGACTATCAGGAGACCGGCAGGCTGCCCGCGGTGCTCGACGATCCCACGCTCTGCCGGCAAGCGCGCGGCGGCGACGTCATATCTGCGGCCGGCACGGATTGGCTCGATGCCTACGAAGAAGCCATGACCGCGGCACACGGGCCCGCGCGCGGCGTTGCCGCCGAATAGTAGAGTTCGTTCCCGTCATCGTAGAACGCGAGGATTCCATGCTCGACCGCCGCCGCGCTTTTCAGCTTGGTCTCGCCACGCTCGGCCTGTTGCTCATCGCCGCGCCGCTCGACGCATTCGCGCAGGCGAAGCAGCCGGTGAAGGTTCGCTACACCGAGGTCGTGCGCTCGATCCTCTATGCGCCCGCCTACGTGGCCATCGCCAACGGCTATTTCAAAGACGCGGGCCTCGATGTGGCGATGACGACCGCGCAAGGCGGCGACAAGACGGTGGCGGCGCTGCTCTCCAACAGCGCGGACATCGCCCTGATCGGACCGGAAACGTCGATCTACGTGCAGAACGGCGATTCGCCGACAAAGATACCCATCTTCTGCGGGCTCACCGTGACCGACGGCTTCATGCTGATCGGGCGCGAGAAGGTCGACAAGTTCGACTGGCAACAGCTCAAGAGCAAGCAAATCCTGGCGCTGCGGCCGGGCAGCACGCCGGATCTCTTCCTCGAGGCTGCGCTTCGGCAGAACGGCATCGACCCGTTCAAGGACGTGAGGCTCGTCAACAACATCGCCATCCCCGCGCGCGTCGGCTCGTGGCTCGCAGGGCAGAACCAATATGCGATTTTCATGGACCCGGACGCTGCGCAGCTCGAGATGGACGGCAAGGGCTACGTGCTCGCCTCGATCGGCCAGACCGTCGGTCCGGCGGACTACACGACCTTCATGGCGACCGACAAATACATTCGTGCGAATCCTGACGTTATCCAGAGCTGGACCAACGCGATCTACCGGGCGCAGAAATGGACAGAGGCGGCGCAACCGCAGGAGATTGCGAAAACCATCGAGCAGTTCTTCCCCGGCATCAGCCCGCAGGCGCTCGTTGCAGGCGCCGAACGCTATCGCAAGCTGAAGATGTGGAAAACGACGCCGGCGATCGACCCGAAAGCAATCGAGAGGTTCCAGGACATCCTGGTGCAAGGCAACGTGCTCGATCCGGCAAAGCGCGTGAAGTTCCAGGACCTCGTGCTGAGCGAATTCGCCGCCAAGGCGCGGTGATCCGTGCAGGCGTCGGCAACCGGCGGCGCCGGCGCCATTTCGCCGAAAGTCGAGATCAGCGGCGTCTCTCTGCGCTACTTTGGCCTCGAGGGCGAGATCGAAGCGCTCAGAAGCGTCTCGCTCACGATCGCTCCCGGCGAGTTCGTCGCCATCATCGGACAGAGTGGGTGCGGCAAGAGCACGCTGCTGTCCCTGATTTCAGGAATTCTCAAGCCGACAAGCGGCACCATCCTTCTCGACGGGAGGCCGGTCACCGGGCCGAACCGCAAGGTCGGCTATATGCTGCAGCAGGATTACCTGTTCGAGTGGCGCACCATTCTCGAAAACGCGGTCTTGGGCGCGGAAATTCAGGGCGCCGACATGACAAAAGCGCGCGAGCGCGCGAGGATGCTGCTCACCCGCTACGGGCTCGGCCAGTTCCTGCACTATCTGCCGCGACAGCTCTCGGGCGGGATGCGCCAACGCGTCGCCCTCGCGCGCACGCTTTGCACCGATCCGGACATCGTGCTGCTCGACGAGCCGTTCGCGGCGCTCGATTCGCAAACGCGGATCGCGCTCGCCGACGAGGTGGCAGAGATTCTGCGGCGCGAAGGCAAGACCGCAATCCTCGTCACCCATGACATCGGCGAGGCCATCAGCATGGCCGAGCGCATCATCGTGCTGTCGCGCCGGCCCGGCCAGGTCAAGTCGAACCACCCGATCCGCTTCGCGACCCCCGACAGTAGGCGCCCCACTCCTTTCACCGCGCGCAACGCGCCGGAATTCAACAAATACTTCAACACCCTCTGGCAGGAGCTCGAAGTCCATGTCGAAGGCTGAACTGGCGTTGGCTGCGGCTGCGAGCCCGCAGTATGCCGAATGGCTGCGGGGAGAACGGCGTAGCCGGCTGATCGTCCGCGGGGCGCAATTCGCGGTGCTCATCGTGTTTCTCGTGCTTTGGGAGCTTTTGCCGAAAGCACACATCTTGAATCCGATGCTCACGAGCTATCCGTCGGCCCTGTGGCCAACGTTCATCGAGCTGCTGAAGGAAACTCCGCAGCAGCCCGGCATTCTCACCCACACCTGGGCAACGGTATTTGCGACGGTGCTCGGATTCATGGGCGCGATCGTGCTCGGCACCGCGATCGCCGCGGTCCTGTGGTGGTGGGAGAGACTCTACAAGGTGCTCGACCCGTATCTGGTGGTGGCGAATGCCATGCCCAAGACCGCCTTCGTGCCGATCTTCTACCTTTGGCTCGGTGCGTCGCTGTCCATCTACGGCATGTCGCTGGCGATCTCGCTGTTCATCACCATCCTGATGATTTACTCGGGCTTCCAGGGCATCGATCCCAACAAGGTGAAACTCGCGCTGACCTTCGGCGCCAGTAAGGGACAGATCCTGAGAAAGGTGGTATTGCCGGGCAGCGTGCCCACCCTGATCGCTGCACTGAAGGTCAACGCGGGCCTCTCGCTGGTCGGCGTCGTCGTGGGCGAATTCCAGTCGGCGAATCTCGGTCTCGGCTATCTCATCCAGTACGGTAGTCAGATCTTCAAAATGAACATCGTCATGACCGCGATTACGATCCTCGCGATCGTCTCATCCGTGATGTATCTCGCGATCTCCTGGCTGGAAAGCGCCGTGATGCGGCGCCGATAGAGAGGATCGGCGCGGGCTTTCGCAGATCAGTCCGGCCTCGCGCCCGAGAACTTCACGACCTTCGCCCACTTCTCGGTTTCGTCCGCAATGAGCTTTCCGAATTGAGTCGGCGTCATCGGCATCGGCTCGCCGCCGAGCTGCACCAGCCGCGCTTCGAGCTTCGGATCGGCGAGCACCGCGTTCACCGCCGTGTTGAGCGTGTCGACGATCTCCGGCGGCGTGCCCTTGGGCGCCACGATGCCGTACCACACCACCGCCTCGTAGCCCGGGACTGTTTCGCCGATCGTCGGCACATCCGGAATCGCGGCCGCCCGCTTGCCCGCCGTCACACCCAGCGCGCGCAGCGTACCGGCCTTGATGTGCTCCACCGAGCCCGGCAGGTTGTCGAACATGACCTGGACGCGGTTGCTGAGCAGGTCCTGCATCGCAGGCGCCGAGCCGCGGTATGGCACGTGCTGCATATTGATGCCCGTCATGACCTTGAACAATTCGCCCGACATGTGCACCGACGTACCGCTGCCCGACGAGGCCATGTTGATTTTGCCCGGATTGGCCTTGGCGTAAGCGATGAACTCGGCGACGGTCTTGGCCGGCACGTCCGGGTGCACCACCATCACGTTGGTGAGCAGCATCGTCCCGGCAACCGGCGCGCTGTCGCGAACGAAATCGAACGGCAGTTTGTCGTAGAGCGTCGCATTGATGGCATTGTTGGGAGCGACGAAGCCGATGGTATAGCCGTCGGGCGGCGAGCTCAGCACCGCCGCCATGCCGATATTTCCGCCGGCACCGACCTTGTTCTCGATGAGAAATTGCTGACCGAGGCGCTCTGACAGATATTGTCCGATGATGCGCGCCACGGTGTCGTTTGGTCCACCGGCAGTAAACGACACGATCCAATGTATCGGTCGCGTGGGATAGGTCTGTGCCCATGCGATGCGCGAGACGGCCGGCAGCGCGGCAGCGATACCTACCAGATGCAGAAATTGACGGCGGGGAAGTGTCATAGGGCTCCTCTTCCGAGCGCAGCCCGCCAAGCGGGCTGCCGCAAGGATGCTGCACGATCGTCGATCGCCCCACTTCACGCGCGCTTCCTACTCCCAATCCTTGGTGCGAGTCTGTGACCTTTCGATCACACGTCAAATGAATTGCGAGCGCGGCCCGTTTTTGGATAAGAGGTGATGTCGTTTTTGACGCACCGTTTACGCCAGGGTTAGGTTTTGCAGGAACCGCCTACCGTCACGGCCTCGGTGCGATGCTCATGACACCATATCGGGATCACGCATCCTGTGAAGGTTCGTGCTGAAGGATTGGCATCACACCGCGCCGCTCTGGCGCATGTCCGCGCCTTCATTCTATGTTCAAGATCGAGGCC
>JAFAHL010000036.1 GCA_019237215.1 Hyphomicrobiales bacterium
ACCGATTGCACACGTAGCGCACGTTTTGACCGAGTGCGAGATCGCTCGCTGCGGTGGCGAGATTGCCCATAGGCATCGCCGATGCCGGGGCCGACGCGACGCCGCAGAATGCGGCACCAGCCACCAAACCGATGGCAAGAGCTCTCAAGGGGCACCTCCCTTATTGTTGCTGCATGGCGTCAAGCAGGCGCCAAGCCTCCCTCAGCCTGCCCCTCTTGCGCCCGCCCGGCAAGGTCGGCCGCTGGCAGCAATTGCGCGGCCTCCGCGCGCGGTGATTTGAACCGAAAAGATCGTTCGGGCGACTAACGTTCAGGTTGGGAGGCTGGATATGAGTGAGCGTCGAATTACCCAATTATTCGGACTGATCCTGGGTGCGATCGTCACCTGCACCCTGGTCCTGAACGCCTTCGCGTTCTAGGTAGGCCATTCTTTCTCGGGCATTACCCTGCCGGCAATAGCCGGCGCCTATGGTGGACCCCTTCATTCCGCCAGTCGTGCGCTAGGCCCGGCTGCCGCACCGTAGCATCTAGCGATGGCCGCAACGCCTGTGGCGCATGGCCAAGGTTCTCCCGCCGCTGCAGCCGCTGGACCACAAAAACTCTCGCTCGCGAGCCCCGCAACCCGCCTGTTCCCTTGAAATGAGCTCGCGCCTATATACGAGCATCGTTTGCGAAGGGGTTGTCGATGGCGGCATCGCGTCAACTTAGGCTCGCCGCCTTCATGCGGCCGGCCACCATCCATACCGGTGCCTGGCGCTATCCCGGCGCTTTCCCGGATGCCAATTTCAACTTCGCGCATCTCAAACGCTTCGCGCAGACGCTCGAACGCGGCAAATTCGACGCCTTCTTCATGGCCGATCATCTGGCCGTCCTCAATATGCCGCTCGACGCGCTCAAGCGCAGCCATACGGTCACGTCATTCGAGCCGTTCACGTTGCTCTCGGCCTTGGCCGGCGTGACCGAGCATCTCGGCCTCGTCGCCACCGGGTCGACCACCTTCGATGCGCCCTATCATGTGGCGCGCAGGTTCGCTTCGCTCGATCATATCAGCGGCGGGCGCGCCGGCTGGAACATCGTCACCACCTCCAATCCGGATGCGGCGCTGAATTTCGGGCTGGACGACCACATGGAGCATGCCGAGCGCTACGCCCGCGCGCGCGAGTTCTACGACGTGGTGACCGGTCTTTGGGACAGCTGGGCCGACGACGCCTTCATCCGCGACGCCGAGCGCGGATTTTATTTCGATCCCGACAAGCTGCGTGTGCTCGACCACAAGGGCAAATACCTGTCCGTGCGCGGCCCGCTCAACATCGCCCGCCCGATCCAAGGCTGGCCGGTCATCGTCCAGGCCGGGGCCTCGGAGGCCGGGCGCCAACTCGCGGCGGAAACGGCGGAAGCCGTGTTCACGGCCCAAGCGAACCTCGCCGCCGGACGCGAATTCTACGCCGACGTCAAAGCCCGCGCCGAGAAGGCCGGGCGCTCCCGTGATCACGTGAAAATTCTACCGGCCTGCTTCGTCGTGGTCGGCGGCACGGTGGAGGAGGCGCGCGCCAAGCGGGCGCGGCTCGACAGCCTCGTTCACTACGATAACGCCATCGCCTCGCTCTCGATCGCGCTCGGTCACGATGCCTCGCGCTTCGATCCCGACCGGCCGCTGCCGGAAATTCCCGAAAGCAACGCCAGCAAGAGCGGCCGGCAGCGCGCCATCGAGCTCGCGAAGCGCGAGAAGCTCACGGTGCGCCAGCTCGCCCAGCGGCTTGGCGGCTATTCCGGTCTCGCCATGGTCGGCACGAGCGCGACCATCGCCGATGAGATGCAGGAATGGCTCACCACCGAAGCCTCCGACGGTTTCACCATCATGTTCCCCTACCTGCCCGGCGGGCTCGATGATTTCGTCGAGCGCGTGGTGCCGGAATTGCAGCGGCGCGGTCTGTTCCGGCGGGAATACGAGGGCAGGACGCTACGCGAAAATCTCGACCTGCCGCGGCCGGCCAACCGATTTTTCTGAGCCGATACGCTCCACGATCATACACGCGCAGAGCTGACGACCTCAGAAGGAGCACGCACATGCGAGGCAGGATGCGAGCGGCATGCCTCGCCGCCTGGGTGGCGAGCGCAGTCGCGGCGCCGGCCGCGGCATGGGACTTTCCGGGGCATCGCATCGTCGGCGCCGTCGCCGACCTGGTTCTGCAGCAGTACCACCCGGCGACGCAGCAACGCGTGAGCGAGCTGCTGCAGAAGAACGACGGCGGCAGCGTGCAGAAGCGAAGTCTGAGCGAGGTCGCGGTGTTCCCGGACTGCGCGAAAAAGGGCAACGTGCCGTTTTGCGGTCGCCCGCCCTCCGACGAAGAGAAAGCGTACGCGGAGCGCAATCCGCACCATGACCAATTCCACTTCGCCGATGTCCCGCTGCAGCAACCGAGCTACGTCCCCAACACTGCCGGCACGCAAGGCATCGATGTCGTGCAGATGATCGGATATGCGGTCGCGCAATTGCGCGGCAAAACACCGCCCGCCAAGCCCGACGTCAACCTCACCGACAGCGAAGCGGTCTGGCTGATCGCGCACCTCGTCGGCGACATCCATCAGCCGCTGCATGTGGGGGCGAAATACTTCGACAAGACTTGTCAGACAAGCGTCGATCCGAACATCGGCGGCACGCCGCCAAGCTTCGGGATTGGCGATACCGTTGCAATGACGATGGGCGGCAACCTGATCTTGCTGGTCGCGCCGCCTCCCGCGGTCCCGCCGGCCGCGAACCTGCATCTCTATTGGGACAGCACCACCGTCGTTCGGGCGATGCAAGCCGCCGGTAGCGCCCACTCGGAGCAGGATTTCGCCAAGCTGCTCGCGGCCGCGCCGCCGGGCGGCTTGGAAACCACCGGCTCTCCGGACGCGTGGGCAGCGCAATGGGCGAGCGAGATCATGCCGCTCGCAGTCGAGGCGCATCAGCGCCTGACGATCCGCAAAGGCTCAAAGCCCTCGCCCTTCTCGTTCACCGGCGGGTGCACCTGGGAGACCACGCTCGATCCGTCATACGAAGACTGGACCAAAGCGCAGGCGCGCCGCCAGCTCGCCATGGCGGGCTTTCGCCTCGCCGCGCTGTTCAAGGCGATCTTCGAGCCGTGACGGCGCGGCGGCGCCGGCCCGCTAGCCGGTGGGGTGAGCGCGCTGATAGGCGTCGATGATCTCGCCGCCGGTGGCAAACCAAACGGCATCGTTCTTCTGCATCTCGGCGATCGCCCGTTGCAGATATTTGATGCGCAACGGCTGGCCGGTGATCATGGGATGGAGCGGAATGCCCATGACTCTCGGCTGCTTCTTGCTGTCGGCCACTAGCGTCTCGAACTGATCGATCACGGAACGGTAATATTGCTCGCCGGTGTAACCCTTGCGAATGAAGAGCGGGATATCGTTGATCTCCATGCAATACGGAATGGAAAAGAGTTTCCCCGTTTTGACCTTCATGGGGTACGGCTGATCGTCGCTGTTCCAATCGCCGCAATAGATCACGCCCTCTTCTGCGAGGATGTCGAGCGTGTTGTAAGTCTCGACCAGTCCGCTCCCCAGCCAGCCGCGCGGCTTTCGCCCGGTCGCTTGCTCGATCGTCTTGAGAACGCTGCGGATAACCTCGCGCTCTCGTTCCGGACTTAATCCACCCAGGCTTTCGCTGTTGGTCGTTCCGTGGCCCATGAATTCCCAGCCACGCTTTTTCATTTCGTCCACGGCTTTGGGGTAATGCTCGCAGACCAATGAATTCAAGGCCACAGTCGCCTTGACGCCGGCCGCGTCGAACACGTCGGCGAAACGCCAAAGGCCGACTCTCAGGCCGTACTCTCTCCAGCCGTAGTTCATGACGTCCGGCACGATGTTGCCGCTGTTCGGAGAAACACCCACCCCCACGGGGGACTCATAGTTCCAGACCTCCACATTGGGGGCGATCCAGATCGCAAGCGTCTTGTTCCCCGGCCACGTATACGGCTTTCGTTCGAAAATAAACGAGTCCTCGTAGCGATCCGGCCGGCGCACCGGCTTGCTCACGACTTGGGCACGGGCAGCGATCGGCGCCAAGCCGCAGGCGAGGACCCCTGCTGCCCCGGCGAGGAACAGACCCTGCTTGATGAAATCCCTGCGCTCGTTGCCTGTCCGCATGACGCTGCCCTCCATTCGCACGCTATGACGGCGCCTGGTCTGCCGCCCGCTCGAAGCTTACCACCCTGCCGCCTCGACACCAGCGCATCGGCTGATTAGTTCGCCTTGATATTGAGCTCGCGCGCGAGGCGTTCGTATTTTTCGGAATCGGCGCGCGCGACGCGCGTGAGTTGTTCCGCGCCGCCACCGACCGGCTCGGTCGCTGTTTGCAGCAGGCTCTTGGCGGTCGCAGGATCCGCGAGCGCCCTGTCCATCTCGGCGTTGAGCCGCGCGATGGCCGACGGCGGCGTCCCCAGAGGCACGAAGGCGGCGTACCACGTCTCGAGGACGAGGCCCGTGAAGCCCGCTTCCTGCAGCGTCGGCACCTCGGGCAGGTTCGGCGAGCGCGTTTCGGACGATTGCGCCAACAGGCGCAAGTTTCCGGATTTGTAATGCGGGATGAGCGCCGTCGGGCCGAGAAAGGCGACGCGAACGTGGCCGGCGATCAGATCGTTGATCGCCTGGCCGGCGCCACGATAGGGAACGTGGTCGAGCTTGATGCCCGCCATCTGCGCGAACCATTCCAATAGCACGTGCTGGTTTGAACCTGCGCCTGAGGTCGCGCAGCCCAGTCCCGGCTGCCGCTTCGCCGTCTCGATCAATTCTGCGACCGAGCTTACCGCAAGCGAGGGATGAGCAGCGAGCGCCAGCGGTTGGCGCGCCAGTTGTATGACCGGCACCAATTCTTTC
Organism: Hyphomicrobiales bacterium; assembly: GCA_019237215.1. Taxonomy (GTDB): domain Bacteria; phylum Pseudomonadota; class Alphaproteobacteria; order Rhizobiales; family Xanthobacteraceae; genus VAZQ01. The sequence continues at coordinate 4,881 of JAFAHL010000036.1, forward strand.
AGGTAGTCGATCCCCAACTTCAAGATATGCGGAGCGCTCGCCACGTTGTCGTTGGTGACGAGCACCGAGTAGCCGTCGGGGGGACTCTTGATCGCCGTCTCGATGCCGATAGTCCCGCCCGCACCCGTGCGGTTCTCGATCACGATTTGCTGGCCGATCGCGCGCGACACCGATTCGCCGACGACACGCGCGACGAAATCAAGTCCGCCTCCGGGCGCAAGCGGCACGATGAAGCGGACCGGCCGATTGGGCCACGTGGTCTCGGTCATGCCTTGCGCGCCTGCCGCGTTCGGAGCATGCGGCGCTTGGGCGATACCGCCGAGCAGCGCGATGCTCCCTGCTGCCGCGCGTTTGATAAATGTCCGCCGCTCGATCTTGGGCAATTCTTCCTCGCCGGCGCGTTCCTTGAATCAATTCTCCACTTTGATGTTGGCCTGCGCAACGATCTTGCCGAATTTCTCCGTCTCCGCCGCAACGAACTCGCGGTATTGCGTCGCAGTCATGATGCGCGGCACGATGCCCTGGGCGTTCAGCGTCTCCGAGATCGCCCGGTCGCGCAGGCCCGTCACCACGATCTCGTTGAGGCGCGCGACGATCGGGCTCGGCGTGGCGGCGGGCGCGAACAACCCGAACCAGTTGAGCAGCTCGTAGCCCTTGAGCTCGACCGCTGCCTCGGCGAGCGGGGCTACATCGGGCAACTGCGGCATGCGCTCGCGCGAGGTGACGGCGACGGCGCGCAGCCGGCCGTCCTGGATCAGCGGCAGCGCGGCACCGAGACTCGAAAAGCTCATGGTGACGGCGCCGGTCGCAACGTCGGTAACGGCCGGCGCCGCGCCGCGATAGGGCACGTGCAACACGTCGGTGCCGGCCATGCTGTTCATCAACTCGCCGGCGAGCTGCTGCGGGTTGCCGATGCCGGAGGAGGAGAAGGAAAGCCTGCTGCGATTGGCGCGCGCGTAGGCGATCAACTCGGCGGCGGTGCGCACCGGCGTGGCGGTTGCGACCACCACCACGCACGGCACGATGCCGGTGAGCGCGACCGCGACGAGCTCGCGCTGCGGGTCGTAGCTCATCTTGTCCTTGTAGAGATGTTGGTTGATCGCGATCTCGCCCGAGGCCGCCATCAGCAGCGTGAGACCGTCGGGCGGCGACTTCGCGACGGCCGCGGCGGCGATCATCCCGCTCGCGCCGGTGCGGTTCTCGACGATGACGGATTGCCCGAGCGCCGCCTTCATCGGCTCGGCGAAGAGCCGCGCCACGATGTCCACCCCGCCGCCCGCGGGATAGCCGACGAGGATGCGGATCGGCCGCTCCGGATAGCCGTCCTGCGCCCGCGCCCGGCGTGCAGCGGCGATGAGAGCAAGGCCCGCAGTGGCGAGCACATCCCGTCTGGTGCGCACGCTCGTCTCCTCTACCACCAAAAAGCAACACTAACGCGGATGCGGCGTGAGCAAAATCCGCGGCGCCCGCGACAAAACAAGGGGCTGACGAATGCGGTAGTGCGGCGAGAGCGTTCGCAGGTGGTGGCGGCATTCAGGCAGGCGTAAGCAGCCGTTCAGCCCGCGTTCAGCGTGGGCATGGAACCTTTCGATGAAAGGTCACGTTGACCGCTACTCTTCGACTCCATGACTGAGGTGACGCCATGAGAAAAACCCTGACCGCTGTTGCCGCGGCGGCAACGATCGGTATCGCGACGCTGGCCACCCCGACCACGGCAGACGCCCGCTGGGGCTGGTGGGGCCCGCCGGCGTACTCGTACTATCCGGCCGGCTACTACGGCTATTACGCGCCGGCGTACTCCTACAGTTATGCGGTGCCAGCCTATTACGGCTACGCCTACGCGCCGCGGCCATACTACAGCTGCCTGCGCGGGCGGTATGGTTACCGCTATCGCGTGTGCTGAGCGGTTGCGGTCCCTATTTGCACCGACAGAGCGGCGCTTGCTCTGCGAGCGCCGCCTTTTTTGCGCTCCAAACGGCTCTCGAGCCGTCTCAAGACTGACCAAATTCCGACAAATTAACCGGGTGATGTTGCCCCGGCTGAATCGGGGTTTGGCTCAGTCGGGGCTATTCGGACATCGCAACACTGGAACTGCGCTCGGCACTCGCCGGCGCTTGACGCTCGGCACCCGCCGACGCTTAAGGAGACGCTGATGAAGACGACACTTTCTGCCTTAGCTGCGGCCGCGACCGTGGCAACTGCAATCGCGGCTGCGCCGACGCCAGCGGCCGCCGGCTGCTGGGGATGCGCGGTTGGCGCGGGCGCGGTCGGCGGCTTCGTCGCCGGCGCGATCGTCGGCAACGCCATCGCGAATGCGGCGCCGCCGGCCTATGTCGCCGCGCCCGCACCGGGCTACGTGGTCTATCCCGCCTATGCGGCACCGCTGCCCGGGCCGGGATGCTATTGGACGCGCATGCCCGTCTACGACATGTACGGCAACGTGATCGGCTGGCGCGGTCGCCCGGTGGCGGTCTGCCAATAACGATCCGACGCTGCAAGATCAAAAGCCCGGCGGGTGCGCAACCCGCCGGGCTTTCGTTTGACGTGCGCGCTATTGATGGCGAGGCGAGTTCGCTGCGCTCCGGTTCGAGCTTTCAGTTTTTCGCCGCTCTCTTCTGCATGTCGTCGAGCACCGCGGCGGTCGGCCAGCAATCGACCTTGAGCTGGTTCGCCTTCTGATAGGCGCCGAGCGCCGCGCGCGTGAGCATGCCGGCCTTGCCGTCGATCTTGTCCTTGTAGAGGCCGAGCTTGGTGAGGGTGCGCTGCATCGTTTCGACCTGGGCGGTGCGCAGCTGGGTGTTCTTGCTCCACGGCGTCTCGAACCGACGCGGATCGGAGATGCGCTCGCTCAAATGGCCGACGAACAGCACGTAGAGATCGGAGAAGTTGTATTCCTTGATGACGTAATAGTTCTTGAGCGTGAGGAACGCCGGCCCGTAGGTGCCTTCCGGCAGGAGCAGCGACGCCGGCTCGTTGAGTTCCGCCGCGGCCGGTTTGCGGCCATAGGCGAGCACAAATCCCTGTTTGAGCCACTCGCCGAGCGGACGCGTGACCTCGGGGACGCCGATGGTGCAGTCCACGCCCTGCGGCGCGCGCACCTCATAGGCCCAGCGCGTGCCGCGCTGCCAGCCCTTGCCGACGAGCTGCTGCGCGGCGGAGGCGAGCGCATCGGGCACCGATCTCCAGATATCCTTCTTGCCGTCGCCATCGAAATCGACGGCGTATTTGTAAAATTCGGACGGAAGGAACTGGGTGAGGCCCATGGCGCCGCCCCAGGAGCTGCGCATATCCGCGAGCTTGACGTGGCCCTCCTCCAGCATCTTGAGCGCGTAGAGCAGCTCCTGCCGGAAGAAGTCCTTTCGTCGCCCGTAATAGCCCTGTGTGGCCAGCACGGTGATGGCGTTCTTCGGCAGCCTGTAGCCGCCAAACGCGGTCTCACGGCCCCAGATCGCGAGCAGGACATTTCCCGGCACGCCGTATTGCTGCTCGATCGCGCTCAACGTGCGGCTGTGCTCCGCGGCGAGCTTTTTGCCCTGCTCGGCGAGGTAGGCGATGTTCGCCTCCTTGATGTAGTCGGCGGGTGTCTGCACGAACTCGGCCTGCCCGCGCGGCGGCGCCTGCCGGCCGGGAAGATCGAGATCGGGCAACGTCAAATCGGGCTCGAGCCCGCGCGTCGCCGCGTCGAATGTCGCGCGTGAGACGCCAAGCGCTTGTGCCTGCGGCCAGAGCTCCTCCAGCCAGCTTTGAAACGCGGGGTCGGCGGCTTGCGCAGACGCGAGAACGGCCGCCGCAAGCAAGGAACCCACAAATATCGCCGCATAGTTGCCAATTCGACCCATTGCCCGCTTGCCCTTTCCGTGCGCCAAAACTCCCGCCCCCGATCCGCTGCTGGCGATCCGCTGCAACGACTCGAGGCCGCCGGGCGTTAACAAGAGCGCCAAAAAACGCCTAAGATATGGAGCCGCCGATGCTGCAGGTGCCGCTGGAAATCGCCTTTCATAATATCGAAAGTTCGCCGTGGGCGGAGCGGGAAATCCGCGCACGGGTCGCCGAGCTCGAACGGCTTTACCACCGGCTGGTCTCGTGCCGGGTTCGGATCGATCAGCGCGCCAAGGACCTCACCGGCACCATCCCTCCGGTCGTGCACATCGAACTCGGCATTCCCGGCCGCACCGAACTCGTGGTCAGTCACGAGCCCGACCATCTGCTGCGCAAGTACCAACACCCCGACTTGCACAAGGCCATCAACGAGGCGTTCCGCATTGCCGAGCGGCAGTTAGTCGACCTCAAGGAGCAGCGCGACGGCCGGACAAAAATCGGCGACCATGACGCCGAAAACCAGTCACTTGGTCAGGTTGCCGAGATCACGCCGGACCAGGATTTCGGATTCCTGCTCACCAAAGAGGGAGGCCTGCTCTATTTCCACCGCAACTCGCTGCTGTCCGGCGACTTCGACGGTCTCAAGGGCGGTGAGGAGGTCTACTACAACGAGGAGGTCGGCGACACCGGCCCGATCGCGACCAAGGTGCGGGTGAAGGGCAAAAACCTGGGCACGGAGTAATCTCTCGTGCACCTATCGCGTTGCCACGATGAATAGGCGCGGAAACCGCAACAGCACGCGACCGTCGTGCTGCGGCGGGTAGGCGCGCGCGATACGCGCGGTGTAGTCGGCGACGAAGTCGCGGCGCATGTCGTCGTCGAGCGGGGATAGAAACGGCCGCAAGCCCGAGCCTTTGAACCATTCGACGATGGCCTCGGCGTCCGCCAGCACATGGTTATAGACCGTGTGCCAGATGTCGAGATGCGCACAGAGGGAGCCGAGCAAATCGTAGTATGCCGCCGGCGTCGGCAAATCATCGCGCGCGGCCGCGGCCGGCGCGAGCCGCGCGGCCCACCGCGGGCTCTTCGCCACCTCGCGCATGAGCGCAAGCGCGGGCTCCTCGGTGTTGTCGGGCATCTGCACGGCCAAGACGCCGCCCGCGGGGAGCGCCGCCAGCAGCCGCCGCAACACCGCGGGATGGTCGGGAACCCATTGAAAGACCGCGTTGGCGAACAACAGGTCGGTGCGCTCTTGCGGGCTCCAATCGGCGAGATCGGCCCGAGCAAATTCGCAATTGGGAAGCCGTTCGCGCGCCTGGCGCAGCATGTCGGGCGAGGAGTCCAGGCCGATCACCCGCGCTTGCGGATAACGCTCCACCAGAAGCGCGGTGGAATTGCCGGGCCCACAACCGAGATCGATCACGCGGCGCGGAGCCGCAAGCGGCACCTGCGCCAGCAAATCGCGTGGCGGACGCGTGCGCTCGTCCTCGAATTTGAGGTATTGCCGCGCGTTCCAATCCTCGGCCATCAGCGCGAGAACTTCTTGTATTTGATGCGATGGGGGACGGTGGAATCGGTGCCGAGCCGGCGCATCTTGTCCTGCTCGTACTCCTGGAAGTTGCCCGCGAACCACTCGACGTGGCTGTCGTCCTCGAACGCCAGAATGTGCGTGGCGATGCGGTCGAGGAACCAGCGGTCGTGGCTGATGATGACGGCGCAGCCGGCGAAGTCCTCGAGCGCCTCCTCGAGCGCGCGCAGCGTGTCGACGTCGAGATCGTTCGTGGGCTCGTCGAGCAGCAACACGTTGGCGCCCGACTTGAGCATTTTGGCGAGATGCAGCCGGTTCCTCTCGCCGCCGGAGAGCGACGCGACCTTCTTCTGCTGGTCGGCGCCCTTGAAGTTGAAGGCGGAGCAGTAGGCGCGCGAATTCACCTCGCGCTTGCCGAGATGAATGATGTCCTCCCCGCCAGAGATTTCCTCCCACACGTTCTTCTTGCCGTCGAGCGCATCGCGGGATTGATCGACGTAGCCGAGATGAACCGTTTCGCCGACCTTGATCGTGCCGTTATCAGGTTTTTCCTGTCCGATGATCATGCGGAACAGCGTCGTCTTGCCGGCGCCGTTCGGGCCGATCACGCCGACGATGCCGCCGGGCGGAAGCCTGAAGCTGAGGTCGTCGATCAGGAGGTTGTCGCCGTAGCCCTTCTTGAGGCCCTCGAAGTCGACGACATTCTGCCCGAGCCGCTCCGCCACCGGAATGACGATCTGCGCGCTCTGGGCGGTCTTTTCCGCCGCCTGCTTCACCAACTCCTCGTAGCGCTGGTAGCGCGCCTTGGATTTGGCTTGGCGCGCGCGCGGGGAAGCCGCGATCCATTCCCGCTCGCGCGCGAGCGTGCGCTGGTGCGCCGCCTCCTCGCGGCCCTCCTGCTCGAGGCGCTGCTGCTTCTGCCCGAGCCAGGCCGAGTAATTGCCCTGGTAGGGGATGCCACGGCCGCGATCGAGCTCGAGGATCCAGCCGGTCACGTTGTCGAGGAAATAGCGATCGTGGGTGACGATCAGGATCGCGCCGGGGTAATTGCGCAGGTGGCCTTCGAGCCAGCTGACCGACTCGGCGTCGAGATGGTTGGTGGGCTCGTCGAGCAGCAAGAGGTCGGGCTGCTCCAGCAGCAGCCTGCACAGCGCCACCCGCCGCCGCTCGCCGCCGGAGAGCTTGCTCACATCCGCGTCGTCGGGCGGGCAGCGCAGCGCGTCCATCGCCTGGTCGATCTTGGAATCGAGATCCCACAGGCCCTTGGCCTCGATCTCGTCCTGCAGCTTGGTCATTTCGTCGGCAGTGTCGTCCGAGTAGTTCGTGGCGAGCTCGTTGTAGCGGTCGAGGATTGCTTTCTGCGGAGCGACGCCCTCCATCACGTTCTCGCGCACGTTCTTCTGCGGGTCGAGCTGCGGCTCCTGCTCGAGGTAGCCCACGCGCGCGCGCTCGGCCGCCCAGGCCTCGCCGGCGAATTCCTTGTCGATGCCGGCCATGATGCGCAGCAGCGTGGACTTGCCGGAGCCGTTGACGCCGAGCACCCCGATCTTGGCGTCGGGGTAGAAGGAGAGGTCGATATCCTCCAAGATCTTCCGATTGCCCGGATAGGTCTTGGAGAGGCCTTGCATGTGATAGATGAACTGACGGGCCATCAGCGCGCCCCGCTCGCATTGTTGCGCGCCCATCGGCGCCGGATGTCGGGAAGTCGGCGCTGATGTAGCGAGCCGCGCGGTCGAGAGCAAGGCCGCCGCGCACCCTTCTATTCCAGATCACAAATGCGAGAGCGATGTGACCGAGGTCACGTCCGCCGCGCGGCGATCGACGTATCTCACGCAAGGAAGACGACGGATGCGTAGCTGCGTGAACGCGAAGTCTTACCAAGATTTAACGCAGCCGGACGGCCGTCGATTGAACCGGAACGTTGCGCGCGCTGACCAACGAGCGAATGGAGCAGCCGGAAAGACGACGAGCCGAGCGGACAGTGTCATGATCGCGATTAGGACCACGGTTCGGATGCTCGCTGCCCGCCGCCAGGCTCCTGCCCTTCGCGCCGACATCGCCGACCTCTTGCACAGTCTGGCCAAGGCCCTGTTCGACCCCTACCGGCCGGAGCTGCACTATATGCGTGGCCCCGGTCCGAAGTGGCATGCCAAGCATGATCCGCGGCGCGCCTCCGACGCGGTCGTGGTTGGGGCCGTGATTCGATGCATCTGAGGCGCCGCGCGCCGCAGTCCACGCCGCCCGCCATCCGAGCCGAAGTCCCCTCTCAGTGCCCCGATTGGGGACCCATCGCGCGCGGACTGTGACCTGATTGCATCTATCCTTAACCCTAACCGTAGCTTTTATGCAACGCTCAGCCACAAAACTGAAATCACAAGCGAATTCGTACTGGCTTTTAACACATTCGGCGCGATGATGGACGGCAAAGGCGCGCTCCAGGGCATCGAGACGGAGCGAAACGGGGAGCCGGTTAGACGCAAAGTCGACCGGAGGGGGTCATGGAAAAGACGACTCGAAGCGGCGCCGCACACCGCATGGCGTCGGGCGTATTTGCCGATCTCGCCGAGTTCGCACATAGCCTGGCGAGAAGCCTGTTCGATCCGTACCGGCCCGAGCTCTATTACATGCGCGGACCCGGTCCCAAGTGGCACGCCAAGCACGAGCGGGCACCCGTCGCATATCAGGCGGTGCCGGCCCTGGTGCGCGTGCGCGCCAAGCGCTGA
>JAFAHL010000094.1 GCA_019237215.1 Hyphomicrobiales bacterium
GCCGCTGTCCTCGGCAGCGTCGCGCGTTCCGACCCGATGAACAAGTGAGCCCCGAGCCCCGTGTCGCGATGAGCACGATTCGATGCTGACAGACCTGGGAGGGATGATCGCGCCGATCGGCGCGGCCATTGAGGTCGCGGCGCTGAACATTCTGCTCGGCGCCGACAACGCGGTGCTCATTGCGCTCGCCTGTCAGCCCTTGGCGGCCGAACGCCGCAAGCGCGTCCTGGTTTCCGGCGTGGTCGGAGCGGTCGCGTTCCGCTTTGTGCTGTCGCTTGGCGCGATCGCGCTGCTCGCCTCGCTTCCCGGCCTCAGGCTCGCCGGCGCCGTCATCCTCATCGTCATCGCAATGCTCTCCCTGACGGATTTCCACCGGCGCGCGGCCGACATGGAGAGCCCCGCAGATAATGACGGGCCAGGGAGCTCCAAGCTCGATCCTCGGTTCTGGCAAGCCGTGCTCGCTGTCATTGCGACTGACGCGGTCATGAGCCTCGACAATATCGTCGCCACGGCTGCAGTCGCGCAAGGCAGCGCCGCGCTCATTCTCTTTGGCCTTGTCCTCGGCATTCCGGCGGTGATGTTCGGGAGCGTGCTCCTGACCAAGGTCTTCGACGAATGGCCGATCCTGAGGCTCTCAGGCGCCGTTCTGCTCGGCTGGATCGCCGGGCAGATGGCCGCCGCCGATGTCCTGATCGGTCCTTGGATGGCTCGCGAGACGCCCGCGCTCGCAAACCTCCTGCCGGCGCTCTGCGCCTGCTACGTCTATGTCGTCGGCCATGGGCCAACGGTGGTCCGCTGCCGTGCTGAAGCTCATTAGATCGTGATGACCGAGATGGCTTTGTCAGTGACAGTCGCAGAGGCGCCGCCCGAAATGACGCGCATCCCCGGCGGCTTGTTCCGCATGGGATCGGACGGGCATTATCCGGAAGAGGCGCCTTCGCATCTCGTCAAGGTCGACGGCTTCTCAATGGACGTGACTCCGGTCACGAACCGCCAGTTTCGCGCGTTCGTCGAGGCGACCGGGTACGTGACCTTCGCCGAGATTCCGCCCGATCCGAAGGACTATCCGCACGCGCTCCCACACATGATGCGCGCGGGCTCGCTGATCTTCAGCCCGCCGCAGGGCGACGTCGATCTGAGCCACTGGTCGCAATGGTGGAAGTTCCAGTTCGGCGCGAACTGGAAGAAGCCCTACGGGGCGGGCTCGTCGATCAAGGGGCTCGACGATCATCCCGTCGTCCACGTCGCCTTTCGCGACGCCGAGGCCTACGCGCATTGGGCGGGCAAGGCGCTGCCGACCGAGGCCGAGTTCGAGTTCGCGGCGCGCGGCGGCCTGGACGGGGCCGAGTTCGCCTGGGGCGACGAGCTCACGCCCGGCGGCAAGCACATGGCCAACACCTGGCAGGGCGAGTTTCCGCACGAGAACACCAAGGCCGACGGCTTCGCGCGCACTTCGCCAGTGAAGAGCTATCCGCCGAACGGCTACGGCCTATACGACATGATTGGCAACGTCTGGGAATGGACCACCGACTTCTGGTCGACCCGCCATCCCGCCGACGCGCCAAAGGCATGTTGCGTCCCCCAAAACCCGCGCGGCGGACCGGAGCAGGAGAGCTACGACCCCTGCCAGCCGGAAATCCGCATCCCACGCAAGGTGCTGAAAGGAGGCTCCCACCTCTGCGCGCCGAATTACTGCCGCCGCTACCGTCCCGCGGCCCGCCACGCCCAGCCGGTTGACACCTCGACGAGTCATATCGGGTTCCGCTGCGTGATCCGGACGGGAAAGTTCCTCGATCAGCAAGAGCGATGAAGAGCGCCCGTTCATATTGAGCAGGAGGTACGGAATTGAAGTCTCGATCCTGGACGATCCTGGCGCTCGGCGCGCTGACCGCCCTTTCGGACGCCCCTGTCTCGGCGGAGACGCAGGCCGAATGCAAGCAGGAATACGCCGCAAAGAAAGCCGCGGGCCAAACTGCAGGGCAGAGCCGGGCGGACTACGTGAAAGCCTGCCTCGCGGGGGCGAAGCTCGCGCACGACCCGGCGCCGCGCGCCGAGGCGCCCGCCGCCGGCGCGGCGGCGAGCGACGCCACGAATCTCGCCAAGCAGACCGAGAACCCGATCGCCGATCTCATCAGCGTCCCGTTGGACAACTATTCCACCTTCAATTATGGCCCGAACGGCCAAAGCCGCGGCACGCAGAATGTCCTCGAAATCCAGCCGGTGATCCCGGTTCATCTGACCCCGG
>JAFAHL010000330.1 GCA_019237215.1 Hyphomicrobiales bacterium
GCTCATGCGTAGGCGGCCGCCGGCGGCGGTCACCCATCCCACCGGCTCGCCGTCGACGGTGATCTCGCCCGAATCGAACGGCTCCAGGAAATTGATGCACGAGAGCAGCGTGCTCTTGCCGGATCCGCTCGGTCCGATGACCGTGACGACCTCGCCGCGATGCACCGTCAGATCGATGCCTTTGAGGACCTCGGTGCGGCCGTAGCTCTTGTGCAGGTTCCAGATGCGAACCATGACCGGCGCGGTCGTGCTGCTTTCGAAGCCCGACGCCGCATTCCCGGCGCGTTCCAACATCGTCGACCGGCTCATGCCGCGAGCTCCCGCCGATGCGCGCGCAGGCGATCGCGCAGGCCGTCTTCGTCGATGGTGGTGAGGCTGCGGTCGCGCATGAGCACGCGGCCGCGGGCGATCACGTGGCGCGGCCGGTGCGCGGGCGCGCCGAAAACGAGATTGGCCTCCACGCTGCCCTGATCGAGCTGCGCGAGCGGATCGTCGTCGAACACGATGAGATCGGCCGGCGCGCCGTCGGCGATGGTTCCCGCGCACGGCTCGGCGGCGGCAAAACCGGTGACGCGATGGCCGCCGCGGGTCGCAAGCGCGAGGATGGTGGCGGCGCGCGGCCAAGCGGCGGGGTCGGCGGTGCCGAGCCGCGGCAGCAAGGCCGCGAGCTTGATCACTTCCCACGGGTTCTGCGTGTCGTTGCTCGCGGCGCCGTCGGTGCCGAGCGCAACCGCGACGCCTGCGGCCAGAAACGCGGGCAGCGGCGCAATCCCGCTTCCGAGCCGCATGTTCGACACCGGATTATGCACGACGACCGTTCCGGTCGCCGCCAGCCGTTCGATATCGGATGCGGTGACGTGCACGGCGTGGGCACATGCAAGTCTTGGGCCCAACAGGCCGATGCGGTCGAGCTGCGACACGCTGCTGCGGCCAAAGCGGCGGTGCGCGGCCTGCGCGTCTTCGACGGTCTCGTCGAGATGGGTGTGCACCTGCAGATCGCCGTGTTCGCGCGCGACCATCGCCAGCAGCGCATCCGAGCAGCGATGCGGCGCCGACGGCCCGAATGCCAGGTCGACGCCTTGCTGCCGCGCCCAGGAGCTCCTCGCGGCGACGAGCGAAATCTGCTCGGCGGCGGACGGCGCCGCGGCGACGTGCGGCGCGCCGATGAGCGTGCCGGCGTGCGCGCTATCGCGCAGCATCAGGGCGAGCGTGCAACGCATGCCGATCGCGGCATAGGCCTCGACCGCCGCGGTCAACGCCTGCGTTGTCATCGGCGTCTGGCGAAAGTGATCGACCACCGATGTGACGCCATGGCGAATCATTTCGGCCGCGCCGATCTCGATCGCGAGCCGCACGAGGTGCGCCGGCAGCGTATCGAGCGCCGGCCACACCGCCCCCATCCATTCGGACAGCCGCGCGCGCTCCGCGCGCCCGCGCGCCAGATTTTCCGGCGAATGGGTGTGGGCGTTGACGAGGCCGGGCATGGCAAGCCCGCCGCCGGCCGCGATCAGCTCGCGCGCGGCATGACGCGCGAGCGACCCCGGCGGCGCCAGGCGGACGATGCGACCGCCCTTGATCGCGAGATCGGCTCGCTCTATGCGCGCGCCCGCGCCATCCGGGCGGAGCACGCGGGCGTCGGCGACGAGGAGGTCGAATTCGCCCGGCACGGGTCAGTGAATTCGATAGCGCCGCTCGAGCCGGCCGTTGAGCCAAATTAGCGGCAAGGTCAGCGCAAGGTAGAACAGGGCGACGCCCGCGAACGGGCTGAAGGTGTTGGCCTGCCAGGTCATGACTTCGAGCCCGGAGCGCAGCAGATCGGCGAGCGCGATGGTGGACACGAGCGCGGTATTCTTCAAGAGCGTCAGCGCCTCGTTGGTCATCGGCGGCAGCACGCGGCGCAAAGCCTGCGGCAGGATGATGCGCCGCATCGCCTTGGCATAGGACATGCCGAGCGAGCGCGCGGCGCGCATCTGCCCGGGATCGATCGACTGGATGCCGGCGCGGACGATTTCGGCGATGTAGGCGCCGGACGTGATCGAGAGCGCGATCACGCCCACCGTGAAGGCGTCGAGCTTGATGCCGGCCGAGGGCAGCCCGTAGTAGAGGAACAGCAGCGTGACCAGCAGCGGTATTCCCCGCATCAGCGTCACGTAGGTCGCGACCGACCAGGCGAGCACGCGATGGCTGGAAAGCCGCCCCACGCCCGCGACCGTTCCGATCGCCGTGCCGATCAGGATCGAGACGACGGTGAGCTCGGCCGTGAGCATCGCACCCCGCGCCAAGGCGGGGAGCGAGTTCAGGAACAGCGAAAATTCGAAGTCCATTCGATGGCCGGTGCGGGAGGCGCGTGGCGGTGCAAAGGCTTGGCGGTGCATGCGCGTGGCGATGCAATGCCCTGCATATGCCCTGCATATGGGCAAAGACGATGCCACAGGTGATGGTAGAAGTCGCGGGCAGTCTTGCGCGCGAGTCCTGTTCCCTTCGCCCGGGCGGCCCGATAAGGTTTCGCCACCATGTCGGTATTGACCCAGCCCGCGCCCAGGCAAGCCCGCGAGACGGAAGGCTTGGTCGGGGGAATTGCCGCGCTCGCCGAAGGCAAGCTCTACGCGCTGCAGCACCCCTTTGCGCTGGACGGCCGGGTGAGCTCCTATCCCGCCAGCGCGCGCGGCTATTCGGTGGCGAACAGCTACCTGCTCACGCAGAGCGACGCGGCGATGCTGATCGACACCGGCTTCGGCAAGGACGAGGCGGCGATCCGCGCGCAGGTCGAAGCGCTGATCGCGCCCGGCTTGCCGCTGTCGCTGTTTCCGCTGCGGCTGAACGAATTCATGTCGATCAACAACGTCGAGACGTTCGCCGGTTATTTCAATGTCGAGACGTGTTACACGAGCAATATCGACGCGGCGCTGTGGTTCGATTTCGGCGCCAACGCGCAGGGCCGCGACATTCTGGAGTCGATGAAGGTCACCGCGGTGACCCGGGCCGATACGATCGAGCTCGGAAAAAAGGGGAGGGCGATCGACGTCATGCAGGCGCCGATCCGCCTGATCGCCACGCGCTGGCTCTACGACCGTGCGACGCGCACGCTGTTCTCCTCCGACATGTTCACCCACGTCTGGCGCGATACGCAGAAGGGGCCGTGGGTCGTGACCGAGGCCGACAACGACCCCACATCGCCGCGGCACATCCGCTCGTTCCTGCTCAACACCCGCTATTGGTGGCTGGAAGGCGCGCCGACCGATTCGATCCGGCGCGGCATCGGCAACGTGTTCGACACCTACGACGTCGAGACCATCGCGCCCGGCTACGGCTGCATTCTGCGCGGCCGCAACGTGGTGGAGCGGCACTACCGGATGCTGGATGAGATTCTCAAAGGCTTGGACAAGCGCGCGGCGGTGTCGCGCTACGTCGGTCGCGACGAGGAGCGCTAGTAGGTCATGACCAACAAGCTCCCGCGCGAGATCGCGCCCGGCGTGTTCTGGATCGGCGACTGTCTGGCGCAGCGCCACAAGAACAAGATCTATCACGGCTACAACGCCGCCTTCCTGGTCGCCGGCGAGACCGCGTCGTGCCTGGTCGAGACCGGCCATCCGAAGGACTTTCCGGTCATCGCCCGGCACATGAACGAGCTGTTCGCCCGCGGCGCGGCGCCGCTGAAGTATCTGTTCGTCACCCACCAGGAGACGCCCCATTGCGGCGGCCTCGGCCGCATCCTCAAGGCCCATCCCGAGGCGATCTTGTGCGGCGACGTCAGCGACTATCACCTGGCATTCCCGCAATACGAACACCGCATGCGGTGGATGAAGGAGGGCGACGAGATCGACCTCGGCGGCAGGACGCTCATGGCCGTCGAGCCGGTGATCCGCGACCTGCGCACCACCTGGTGGGGCTTCGACACCCGCGAGCGCGTGCTGTTTCCTGGCGACGGCTTCGCCTACAGCCACTATCACGAGGACGGCCACTGCGGCCTGGTGGCGGAAGAAGCGGTCTCGCTCGACCTGCCGGACGTGTCGTCGACGTTCGCCGACCTCGCGCTGTTCTGGACCAAATTCGCCGACATGAACGCGTATTGCGACCGGCTCGATCATCTGATCGAACGGCTCGACATCAAGACCATCGCGCCGACCCACGGTCTGCCGATCACCGACGTGAAGGCCACGGTGCCAAAAGTCCAAGCAGGGCTGAAGGCCGCCGCGCTGACGCCGGAGTCGGGCACGAACGAGAAGGCGTCGCTCGCGGGCGAGGCGGCGCCGGCGGCCTGAGCCGCGCCCATGGGAGCTTCGGGGCGTTTAGAGCAAATTCCGGTCGGTTTGTTTCAGCATTTCGCACCCACATGCGTCACCCGCGGGCGTGACCACGCAAGTCGGGTGTATCCGACTTGCGCACTTGAAGTGCCCGAAATCGGGTAGACCCGTTTCGGGTGGTCCATCATTCTTCGCAAGAACTTTTTGCGAAGAGGATGGATTGCCGGGTCATAAGCGCGTTCACGCGCGTCTTCCGACGCGCTATGCCCGGCAATGACGAAATGGGTCAAGACGACCGGAATATGGTCTAGCCCTTCTGCGGCAGCATCCGATCCTCAGCCTTGAAGTAACGTCTGGCGTGGGCGACGAGTTGGCCGTCGCTCGGATGATCGACGGTTTCCACGCCGACGATGATCTTCATCAAGGCAGGATCATGTTGGCTGATGTGCTTGACCAGCTCGGTCTTGGCATTGGCCGGCCCCGTAACGAGAACCGCGCCGGCGTCTGCGATCGATTGCGCGACCGCCTGAAGGAAGGCGTGGTCCTCCGCGGCGTGCCCGCTCCCGATGGAGTTTGCCTTATGGTGGATGTGCTTGGTCGGATGATCCGGATGCAGCACGAGCCGTTCCACATCGGTCGCGCTGAAATGGAACACGCGGGCTTCATGGTGATCGATCCAGACGACCGCATGAAAGTGATGGCTAGTCATGGAATAGGTCCTTTCGCCGCCCGAGTACCGAACTAACGTCGATTGACGCGAGCAAAAAGGATTTCCGCGCGACTGCCAAGGACTGCCAAGGACTGCCGAGGGACGGGGCTTCGACTTGCCGCCGATCGTACGAGCGCAGCCGCGCGGGGCACGTAGCCCCACGCGGGAGACCCCCGGGCCTGTCCACGATGGGCGCAGCGGGCAGCGCAGTTGCGACCGCGCGTTTTCCGGGATCAGCCTCGGCGCCGCTAATGGTCTTCTTTCTTTTCCTTCGATGAGGCAAATCCAATCCCCGCGCCGACGACCGCGCCGATCACGGTTCCGAGCCCCGGCACGATCGTCCCGGCCGCGCCCCCAACGAGCGCGCCCGAAATTGTGCGGTTCTTGTCGGCCCAAGCTTTGGTTCGATCCCACAGGCCAACTGCTTCTGTTTCCTCGGTCATGTTGCTTCCTCGCTGAAAAGAGCCGCCGGGATGTTAGCCCACCTGCCGCGTCGGCGCGAGGTCGACCACATTGGCGTCGGGACGGACGAGACCCCAGCTGTCCCATGGTACTGCGAGCCCCGTCAATGGAAAGTTCAACGTCTTAGCAAGCCAGCACGATTTCCGTTCACCCGCGAGACCCCCGGCCTGTCCAGGGTGGGGATGGCGGCCGTCCGCCGCCTCGGTCGATCTGCGCTCATGGAGGCAAAGCGGACATGGTTTGAGAACGACCCGATGTCCGCGAATGACCCATCGCGGACATGAGCGGCACGCTTTGCTGCGCGGCACGGCGCCGACCTGCTATAATTGATCCTGACCATTGCCCTTGGGGTAAAGCCCATGCGGCGGCGCGACTTCATCACTTTAACTCTGCGGCGCGCGCTTGCGGCGCGGGCTCAGCAATTGATGCGAGCCTGCGAGAAGGCCTTCTCGGCACGCTCGTGGACCGAGCGGTTCTTTTGAAGTGATGCGAGATATTTGGAGGACCACAATGGTTCGAGACCACCAGCCCGGCGAAGCCGTTTTCAGATCGATTCTACCGGAAGACATCGATTGGAAGCCGTTCCCGGCGTTCCCGCCGTCGGCCCGACTGGCCGTGCTTGTTGGAGAGCCCACCCAAGCCGGACCCTACGTGATCAGGGTCAAGGTGCCCTCGGGCGTGAAACTCATGCCGCATAGGCATCCCGAGGACCGCATCTATACGGTCATGTCCGGTGTCTTCTACATCGGTTTGGGCGATCGCTTCGACGGCGATAAGGTCAAGGCGTATCCACCCGGCAGCGTCATCGTTCTGCCCGGTAATACCTGGCACTTCCACTGGGCAAAGGCCGGCGAGTACGTCACGCAGGTAACGGCGATTGGTCCGCTGGGCCTCGAATACAAGGACGGCAAGGACGATCCCCGAAACAGACCTCACCCCGGCTCCTCCGGCTGAGTGAGGAACAAGCTAACGATCGCCTTCGAACATAACCACGCTTGCCGCCCTCCGGCGACCACGTAAAGGAGCGCGTCATGAAAGTCCTGATGGTTCTGACCTCCCACGACCAACTCGGCAACACCGGCCGCAAGACTGGCTTCTGGCTGGAGGAGATGGCCGCGCCGTACTACGTGTTCAAAGATGCCGGCGCCCAGATCACGCTGGCATCGCCCAAGGGCGGA
>JAFAHL010000507.1 GCA_019237215.1 Hyphomicrobiales bacterium
GCGCAACGCTTCTTCCATGGCCCACAGCACGTCGCGCTCGCGCGCGGCTGCAACCGTGATCAGCCGCTCGGGAGCAATCCCGATCCCGTCGAGACCGGGCCCATGCGGCGCGCCATTTTCGGCAAGCGAGAGATCCTCGGCGATCCAAAGCACGTGTCTTCCCGAAGTGACAGAAACCGCTCGCTCGTCGTTGTGCGCGCGCGCGTCGCACGAATGGCCGATCGCGGTCGACGCTCTCCGCCACGATGTCATTCGCGCCGCGAGCGCCAGCGCGAAGCCGCTGGCGGCGGCGGTTTCTGCCTCGCGCGCGGCGGCGACCTCGTGCAGCGTGCCGGCGCTGAGCCCGCCGCCGAGGGCGCCGTCGATGACGGGGTGACCGAGCGTGAGCGGAGCGCCGCAATCGCCGGCGAGGCCGGTTGCCGCTTCGAGCGCGCAGAGTTGCCGGCGCAGCCAGTCGATGCGGGCTGCCGGCTCCCCGCCGGAAGAAGCGTCCAGTCGTGCGGTGGCGGTCATAGGTTCTGTTCATGATTTGTTCTATTGATTCCCGAGCCCGCCGGCGGCGTCAAGCGCAAAGCATAAGTTATTGAAAATGCATTCCTTCCGCCGTCGCGCCTCTGCGCTCACGCGACCACCTGAGACATGGCCGTCGGGCGCACGGATTAACGGGGCTGCCGGCCTTTCACCCGGGTATGATCACGCTGCGGTCGATGTCGCGGACGCTCTTCACCCCGCACAGCGCCATGGTCACATCGAGCTCCCGGGCGAGAATGTCGATCGCCGCGGCGACGCCGGCCTCGCCGCCGGCGCCGAGGCCGTAGATGTAGGAGCGTCCGATCATGCAGGCGCGCGCGCCGCACGCGAGCGCGCGCACCACGTCCTGGCCGGAGCGGATGCCGCCGTCGAACATCACCTCGATCACGTCGCCTACTGCCTCCACCACCTTGGGCAGCGCCGAGATCGAGGAGGGCGCGCCGTCGAGCTGGCGTCCGCCGTGATTGGAGACCACGAGCGCGCCGGCACCAATCTTGGCGGCGGTCCTCGCGTCCTCGACGTCGAGAATGCCCTTGAGCATGAGCTTGCCGGGCCAGAGGCTGCGGATCCACTCGACGTCTTTCCAATTCAGTGCCGGATCGAATTGGCTCGCGGTCCACTGCGCCAGCGAATTGACGTTCTCCATGCCACGCACGTGGCCGGCGAGGTTGCCGAAGGTCTTGCGCCTGCCCCGCAGGATCGACAGCGCCCAGGTCGGCTTCGTCGCAATGTCGATGACGTTCGCGAGCTTGATCTGCGGCGGCACGGTCATGCCGTTGCGGATATCGCAATGCCGCTGGCCCAGCACCTGGAGGTCGACGGTGAGCACCAGCGCGCTGCACTTTGCGGCGGCGGCGCGCTCGATCAAAGCGCGGATGAAGCCGCGGTCCTTCATCACGTAGAGCTGGAACCAGAACGGCTGGTCGACCGCCTGCGCCACGTCTTCGATCGAGCAGATCGACATGGTGGAGAGCGTGAACGGAATGCCCGCCGCCTGCGCCGCCCGGCAGGCCAGAATCTCGCCGTCGCCATGTTGCATGCCGCAGAGCCCGATCGGTGCGAGCGCGAGCGGAAGCGAGACCTTCTCGCCCATGATTGTGGTGGCGAGATCGCGTTGCGATACGTCGACGAGCACGCGCTGGCGCAGCTTGATGCGCTCGAGGTCCTCGCGGTTGGCGCGCAGCGTCGCCTCTGAATAGGAGCCGGCTTCCGCGTAGTCGAAGAAGGCGCGCGGCACCTTGCGGCGGGCCGTCTGCCGCAGGTCCTCGATGCAGGTCACGGTGCGCATGGACTTAGCTTCTAGCACGTTCGGTCGCCGGCGATCACCCGTCCGAGGGCGGTGACCGGTCGCTCATCTAACCCGATCGCCGATACTCGACGGGGGAACGCTAGTGATACCCCGTGCGTTATTTCCACGATGACGCGACGACTTCCGTCGCTTGCAAGGAGAATATCCGTGGCCATTCCGAAGCAAACCGTCGTGGAAAAGGCGCGCGACGACAAGAGCAAGCGCGAGCGGGAGGACGCCCGCAAGCGCAAGCTCGAGCGATCGCTCGAACGAGGTCTCGAGGACAGTTTCCCCGCCTCCGATCCGGTCAACGTGACGCAGCCGGCGCCCACCCGCCGCGATAACGGCACAAGGCGAAAATAAGAAAATAGCGAGCCGCCGCCATCAAGGGCCGCCGCATTCTCGGCCCATAGTGCCTTTAGCCATAGGCGCAGAAATCGCTCGTTTTTTTTGAAGATTTCGGGCAATTGGCCTATCATTCGGTTGGCAAGCTCGGCCTTCACCGGGGTTGGGGAACGATGGTTCGAAAATATTTCGGCACCGACGGCATCCGCGGCCGCGCCAACGGGACGATTACGCCGGAACTGGCGCTCAAGGTCGGGCAGGCGGCGGGCTTGATCTTTCGCCGCGGCGAGCATCGCCACCGCGTGCTCATCGGCAAGGACACCCGCCTCTCCGGCTACATGATCGAAACCGCGCTGGTGGCCGGCTTCACCTCGGTCGGTATGGACGTGTTCCAGACCGGCCCGATGCCGACGCCCGCCGTCGCCATGCTCACGCGCTCCATGCGCGCCGATCTCGGGGTGATGATCTCCGCCTCGCACAATCCCTATGACGATAACGGCATCAAACTGTTCGGCCCCGACGGCTTCAAGCTGTCCGACGAGATTGAACATAAGATCGAAGAGCTGGTCGATTCCACGCTCGTCAAGATGCTGGCGAAGAGCGCGGATGTCGGTCGCGCCAGGCGCATCGACGACGGGCAGGGCCGTTACGTCGAGTTCGCCAAGCGCACGCTGCCGCGCAACCTGTCGCTCGAGGGTCTGCGCGTGGTGGTCGATTGCGCCAACGGCGCCGCCTATCGCGTTGCCCCGCAGGCGTTGTGGGAACTGGGCGCCGAGGTGATCTCGCTCGGGGTCGAGCCCGACGGCTTCAATATCAATCGCGAGTGCGGCTCGACCGAGCCCGCCGCCCTTTGCCAGAAAGTGAAGGAAATGCGCGCCGATATCGGCATCGCGCTCGACGGCGACGGCGACCGCGTGCTCATCGCCGACGAGCGCGGGCGCATCGTCGACGGCGATCAGCTGCTGGCGGTGATCGCGGAGAGCTGGAAGGCGGACGGGCGCCTCGCCAAGCCCGGCGTCGTTGCGACCGTGATGTCCAATCTCGGCCTCGAACGCTATCTCGGGAGCTTGGCAATCTCGCTCGCGCGCACGCCGGTCGGCGACCGCTACGTGCTCGAGCATATGCGCGCCCAAGGCTTCAATGTGGGCGGCGAGTCGTCCGGCCACATCATCCTGTCCGATTACACCACGACGGGCGATGGCCTGCTCACGGCGCTACAGGTGCTGGCGGTGGTGAAGAAGCAGCAGCAGCCGGTATCCAAAGTCTGCCACCGGTTCGATCCGCTGCCGCAAGTGCTCAAGAACGTGCGCTACGCGAGCGGCAAGCCGCTCGAGAACGCCAAAGTGCGCAGCGCCATCGAGGATGCGCAAGCCCGCCTCGACGGTCATGGTCGGCTGATCGTGCGCTCGTCCGGCACCGAGCCGGTGATCCGCGTCATGGGCGAAGGCGAGGACAAGGTGCTGGTCGAGGAGGTCGTCGACGGCATCGTCGATGCGCTCACCAACGCCGCCTGAGTGCCGTCCATCCTACCCGCTTGCCATCGCTATCCTGTTATCGCAGCTTGCAAAAAGGCGAGCCCGCCGGCGGCGGCCGCGTTGTCCCGTGCACATTGGAATAGCTACAAAATCGGCGTTTTGTTTTTGCTTGCCGGGCCCGCCTCATGTATCGATGGTTGCATAACGAACTAAACCCGCCCGGGACCGCCAAACGTCCATGATCGTCTGTTCCTGCAACGTGCTGAGCGACCACGACGTGCGCGCGGCGATTGGCGCCGAGCAGACGCCCCGCACCACCGGCCAGGTCTATGGTTGCCTCGGCTGCAGCCCCCAGTGCGGCCGTTGCGCGCGCACCATCCGCCGCATCATGGACGACGCGGTCGCGGCGGCCCGCGGCTGCTGCGCGGGCGGCCGGCAGCCCGACTAAATCAGCTTTTGACAACCGGCGTTTTCCCCCGGCGGGCGGCGATTCCCCCCTTGTCGCGCCGGCGCATTTAGCGACATTCTCGATCGACGGTCGACGATCGCGGCCGATTGGGTAGGGATGCGCACCATGCAAGGCGACGCCAGGGTCATCGAATATCTCAACCGTGGCCTGCGGCATGAGCTCGCCGCCATCAACCAATACTGGCTGCATTACCGGCTGTTGCACAATTGGGGCTACCTCTCGCTGGCCAAGAAATGGCGACAGGAGTCGATGGAGGAAATGCAGCATGCCGACAAGATCGTGGAGCGCATCATCTTCCTCGACGGGTTTCCCAACATGCAGGTGCTCGACCCGCTTCACATCGGGCAGAACGTGAAGGAGGTGCTCGACTGCGATCTTGCGGCCGAGATGTCCGCGCGCGCGCTCTACCAGGAGGCCGCGACCCATTGTCATGCGGTCAAGGACTACGTCAGCCGCGACCTGTTCGAGAAGCTGATGCACGACGAAGAAGAACACATCGATTATCTCGAGACCCAGCTCGATCTCGTCGCCAAGCTCGGCCTCGAACTTTATGCCCAGCACCACATGGGGAAAACCGACGACGATCACGCGGACTGACGACGCGGCTCGTGCGGTTGATTTGAAATCCCTAGGCGTCTGACCCCCGCGATCTGTGGCGCGGTGGCCGCTTGACGGGGCTCGGCTCCTTCCTTATGTCCGACCGCGGGACACCCCTCCCCACCGAGGGGCGCCTATCTGGAAGGGTAGACCATGAGCCACGCGATGCCTGGCGTGCGGCCGGCCGTCCCGCACTTCTCCTCCGGCCCCTGTGCCAAGCGCCCCGGCTGGAGCCTCTCAGTCCTTACCGACGCCGTTCTCGGACGCTCGCATCGATCGAAGATCGGCAGAGCGAAGCTCAAGCGTGCGATCGATCTCACCCGCGAGGTGCTCGAAGTTCCCGCCGATTACCGCATCGGCATCGTGCCGGCCTCCGACACCGGCGCGGTCGAGATGGCGCTGTGGTCGATGCTCGGCGCGCGACCGGTCACCATGCTCGCGTGGGAATCGTTCGGCGAAGGCTGGGTGAGCGACGTCACCAAGGAGCTCAAGCTCGAGAACGTCACGGTGCTCAAGGCTGCTTACGGCGAGCTTCCCAATCTCGCCAAGGTCGATCCCGCGTCTGACGTGGTCTTTACCTGGAACGGCACCACCTCGGGCGTGCGGGTGCCGAACGCGGATTGGATCGCCGCCGATCGGGCGGGTCTGTCCATTTGCGATGCGACGTCGGCCTGCTTCGCGCAGGAACTCGAATGGCCGAAGCTCGACGTCGTCACCTTCTCCTGGCAAAAAGCGCTGGGCGGCGAGGCGGCGCACGGCATGCTGATCCTGTCACCGCGCGCGGTCGAGCGCCTGGAAAGCTACGCGCCGCCCCGGCCATTGCCGAAAATCTTTCGGCTGACCAAAGGCGGCAAGCTCAACCAGGGCATCTTCGAAGGCGAGACCATCAATACCCCGTCGATGCTGTGCGTCGAGGATTATCTCGACACGCTCGCCTGGGCGAAATCGATCGGCGGGCTCAAGGCGTTGATCGCGCGCGCCGATGCCAATGCCAAAGTGATCGCCGACTGGGTGGCGTCGACGCCGTGGATCGAATTTCTCGCGCGCGATCCGGCGCTGCGCTCCAACACGTCGGTGTGCCTGAAGGTCGTCGATCCGTCGGTGGCAAAGCTTCCCGCCGAGGCGCAGGCGGCATTCGTCAAAGGCATCGCCGCCGCGCTGGAGAAGGAGGGCGTCGCCTACGACATCGATGCTTATCGTGATGCGCCGCCGGGCTTGCGCATCTGGTGCGGCTCGACCGTGGAGCGCGCCGATGTCGAGGCGCTCACGCTGTGGCTCGACTGGGCCTTCGCCGAGACCAAGGACGCGCTGCCGAAGGCGGCGTGATGTTCCAACCACCACGATCCGTCACGCGTCGCGCCAGCGAGGCCCGCTTTCGCGAGCGACGGCAGCGATAAAGGCCGCAGCAGCCATGCCTCCCAAGGTTCTCATCTCCGATGCGCTCTCTCCCGCCGCCGTGCAGATCTTCAGGGATCGCGGGGTCGAGGTTGACTTCCAGCCGAAGCTCGGCGCCGACAAGGACAAGCTCGCCGAGCTCGTCGGCGATTTCGATGGCTTGGCGGTGCGCTCGGCCACCAAGGTGACGCCCAAGGTCTTGGAGCAGGCAAGACGCCTGAAGGTGATCGGGCGCGCCGGCATCGGCGTCGACAACGTCGACATCCCCGCGGCGACCGCCAGGGGCATCATCGTGATGAATACGCCGTTCGGCAATTCGATCACCACGGCCGAGCATGCGATCACGCTGATGCTGGCGCTCGCGCGGCAGATCCCGCAGGCGGACACCTCCACCCAGGCGGGCAGGTGGGAGAAGAACCGCTTCATGGGCGTCGAGATCACCAGCAAGACGCTCGGCGTCATCGGTTGCGGCAATGTCGGCTCGATCGTGGCCAATCGCGCAATCGGACTGAGGATGAAGGTGATCGCCTATGATCCTTTCCTGGCGCCCGAGCGCGCGGCAGAGCTCGGCGTGGAAAAGGTCGATCTCGCCGAGCTGCTCAAGCGCGCCGATTTCGTCACGCTGCACACGCCGCTCACCGACAAGACCAAGGGCATCATCGACGGCAAGGCGCTCACGGCGATGAAGAAAGGCGTGCGCATCATCAATTGCGCGCGCGGCGGGCTGGTCGACGAAGGTGCGTTGCGCGCCGCGCTCGATTCCGGCCACGTCGCCGGCGCCGCCTTCGACGTGTTCACCGAGGAGCCGGCGACCAAAAATCCGCTGTTCGGCCATCCCAATGTGGTGTGCACGCCGCATCTCGGCGCCGCCACCACCGAGGCGCAGGAAAACGTCGCGTTGCAGATCGCCGAGCAGATGTCGGATTACCTGCTGCGCGGCGCGATTTCGAATGCCGTCAACTTCCCGTCGATCACGGCCGAGGAAGCGCCGCGGCTGCGGCCGTTCATCGAGCTCGCCGAGAAGCTCGGCTCGTTCGCCGGCCAGCTGACCGAAACCGGCATCCACAAGGCGCAGCTGTCCTATGAAGGCGGCGTCGCCGGCATGAACACCAAGGCGCTGACCTCGGCCGCCATCGCCGGCCTGCTGCGGCCCATGCTGCAGGAGGTCAACGTGGTCTCGGCGCCGGTCGTCGCCAAGGAACGCGGCATCGTCATCGAGGAGATGACGCGCGCGACGGCCGGCGACTACGGCAGCCTGATCACGCTGACGGTCGCCACCGAGCGCCAGACGCGCTCGGTGTCGGGCACGGTCTTCGCCGACGGACGGCCGCGCATCGTCAACATCAAAGGCATCCGCATGGACGCGGAGTTCGGCCGGTCCATGATCTACATCACGAATTTGGACAAGCCCGGCTTCATCGGGCGGTTTTCATCCACGCTGGGCGACGCCGGCATCAATATCGCCACTTTCCATGTCGGCCGCGACGTGCCCGGCGGCAACGCCATTGCGCTGATCGAGATCGATGGCGACTTGCCCCCGCAAGTGCTCGCGGCGGTGCGCGCGCTGCCGCAAGTGCAGCAGGCGCGGCCGCTGAAGTTTTGAGCTAACCGCTCTACGCGCTCAACTGAACGGCGTCCGGCGCCGAGCCGTTGCGTTGCTTCACTTTCGTTGCCTCGGCAGCGGCGACTTCCAGCAGATACGCGAGGTCGTCCAATTCGACCTTGCGGCACATGCGGCAGAGCTCTCGTGCCATCGTGGCGGCGTAGTGGGCGACGTGCGTCCTGCTTTCCATGATTCCCTCCGAGATCACTGGACGCCTAAATGATGCGTGACAACGATCTCAGCTAATGTGAGCTAGTTCACACGGCCGGCGAATTGTTTGAGCGCCGCGCTGTCTGCATCCCTGCGCGCAGTGGCGAAATGCCGCTCAACGGCGAAGCCAAAGTCGTCGCCGCCGCGATCTTGCCGCGAGATTGCCTTGGAGAGAGCCAAATCATCCGCTGTGGTTAGTGCGGCGCGACGGCAAGGGGTGAATAAGGCCCGCAAAATCAGGTGGTTGGGCTGCCGACGGATC
Organism: Hyphomicrobiales bacterium; assembly: GCA_019237215.1. Classification (GTDB taxonomy): domain Bacteria; phylum Pseudomonadota; class Alphaproteobacteria; order Rhizobiales; family Xanthobacteraceae; genus VAZQ01. The sequence continues at coordinate 8,176 of JAFAHL010000507.1, forward strand.
AGTCCGTCACGGCGGCCTCGCCGTGTCTGAAGGGATCCCTGATCCGGTGAGGGCCCGAATGCCGGGCAAGCCTTTGTCGCTTCGAAACTATCCCGGGCGTCCGCGACGCGGAGGAAGGCCGCCGCATGGCCAATGTGGTCGTGGTTGGTTCCCAGTGGGGGGACGAGGGGAAGGGCAAAATCGTCGACTGGCTGTCCGAGCAAGCCGACATCGTGGTCCGCTTCCAGGGTGGACATAATGCAGGCCACACGCTGGTCATCGACGGCATCACCTACAAGCTGTCCCTGCTGCCGTCGGGCGTGGTGCGGCCGGGGAAGCTTTCCGTGATCGGCAACGGGGTGGTGATCGATCCGCGCGCGCTGCTTGAGGAAATCGATCGCCTCAAGGGGCAGGGAATCGACGTTACGCCGCAGAGCTTGCGCATCGCCGAGAATGCCACGCTGATCTTGCCGCTGCACCAGGAGCTCGATGCGGTCCGCGAATCCTCCAACATGCTCACGCGCGTAGGCACCACCCGGCGCGGCATCGGCCCCGCCTACGAGGACAAGGTCGGCCGCCGCGCCATCCGCATCATGGATCTCGCCGACCCGCTGGCGCTGGGGCGCAAGATCGAGCGTCTCTTGGCCCATCACAACGCCTTGCGGCGCGGCCTCGGGCTCGAGGAAGTGGGCGTGGGTACGGTCCGCGAGCAGCTCGAGAGCGTCGCGCCGCGCGTGCTGCCTTATTTGGATTCGGTGTGGTCGCTGCTCGACCACAAGCGGCGCGAGGGCAAGCGCATCCTGTTCGAAGGCGCGCAGGGCGCCCTCCTCGACATCGATCACGGCACCTACCCGTTCGTGACCTCCTCCAACACGGTCGCCGCCCAGGCCGCGACCGGTTCGGGGCTCGGGCCGTCGGCGATCGGTTACGTCCTCGGCATCTGCAAGGCCTATACCACCCGCGTGGGGGAGGGGCCGTTCCCGACCGAGCAGGCCAACGATATCGGCCGTCTCATCGGGGAGCGCGGTCGCGAGTTCGGCACCGTGACGGGGCGGCCGCGGCGCTGCGGCTGGTTCGACGCCGTGCTCGTGCGCCAGACCGTTCGCACCAGCGGCATCAATGGCTTGGCGCTGACCAAGCTCGACATTCTGGATGGTTTGAGAGAACTTAAGGTTTGTGTGGGATACCGCCTCGATGGTCGCGAAATCGACTATCTTCCGGCGGGCGAGCACGCCCAGGCCGAAGTCGAGCCGGTCTACGAGACGGTCGAGGGCTGGCAGGCCGAGACCGCACGCGCGCGCTCATGGGCGCAGCTGCCCGCGCAGGCGATCAAATACGTGCGCCGGATCGAGGAATTGGTGGGCTGCCCGGTCGCTCTGTTGTCGACCAGCCCCGAGCGCGAGGACACCATCCTGATGCAAAACCCGTTCGAGACGTAAGCTTAAGCGCAAATCCAGCAGCCGGAACGAGTAAGTCCGATGGCCGACTATTATCCGCTGATCTCCCGCGCCGTCGCCGCGCTCGAAAAAAACAATGGCGAGAACCGCCGCGCGATTTACGAACGCGCGCGCCAGGCGCTGCTCGCGCAACTGCGCGGGGTGACGCCGGCACTCGAGGAGTCCGACATCACCCGCGAGCGTCTCGCGCTCGAGGATTCGATCCGCAAAGTGGAGGCCGAATCGGCGCGTCAATTCGTGGAGGCCTCCCGCCAGATGTCGGCGGCAAAGCTCCGTCAGTCGCGCCAATGGGACGAGCCATCCAAAGCCCGCCCGAGCGAGGCCCGCCCAGCCGAGCCTCGCCGCGGGGACGAGGTCGAGGCGCCGGGCCCGGCTGCGCGCCGTTACGTCAGTCCGCCGCCGCCGGCGCCGCAGGAGAGTGCGCCCGCTTCGCCGCACGACACCGCGCGCACAACGTGGTCGCCGGCGCGCGCCATGCCCGATGCGCAGCATTCCGATTCGATCTTCGATCGGCCGTTGCCGCCGGCGCCGTCGGCGCGCGACGCCGGCAGCGCGGGTGAGCATCGCTCGCCGTTCGACGTCGCGCCCGCGGATGTTCGCGGCGTCACCGCCGAGGAGGTTGGCGGCGCGGCGGCGTGGGCGGAAAAACCCGAGCGCCAGGGCGATGCTCCGGCGCCAGCACCCGAGCTCGATCGCGGCCGGCGCTTCTTCGACCGGCTGAAATTCTTCCGTTCCGAGCCGCAGGCGCGGGAACAAGAGCACATGTTCGGGCCGCAGGCGGGGCAAGAGCGCATGTTCGAGCCGCACGGTCGGCAAGAGCGCATGTTCGAGCCGTCGCCGCCGCCGGCACACGAGCCAGCGCACGAGGATTTCCCCGAGCCGATGCTGGAGTCGTCGTTCGCGCTCGACGACGCCCGTCCGCCGGCTCACGACGCCCACGCTGCAACCGATGCGATCGACGACGAGTACGTCTACGAGGAGTCGGAGGAGGATTTAGCGCCGCGCCGAACGTATAGCGGTCTCATCAGGGGTCTGATTGCGGCGGCCGTCGTTGTCCTCATCGTCGGCATCGGCGTCTGGCAGTGGCCGAACATGGTTGAGCTCTACCGTTCCTTGCGCGCGCCGGCGGTCGACACCGCGCACGAGGCACCACCGCCGGCGGCGACGCGGCCGAAGATTGCCGATCGGATCGAGCCGGGCAGCCCGCAAGCTCCGGCGGCGCCCGGGCCCGCCACGCAGGCGGCCGTCCCCGCCGCGCAGAAGGTGGTGCTCTACGAGGAGGACCCGGCCGATCCCAACGGCAAGCGCTTCGTCGGTTCGGCGATCTGGCGGACCGAGACGGTGACGCCCGGCCCGGGACAGCCGCCCGAGCTTGCGATTCGCGCCGACGTCGAAGTGCCCGAGCGCAAGCTCGCCATGACCTGGTCGCTTCGCCGCAACACCGACAAGGGGCTGCCTGCGACCCACACGGTGGAGATCATGTTCAAGCTGCCGGCGGATTTCCCCTCGGGCGGCATCTCCAACGT